>NZ_DBHIHF010000022.1:0-37535 GCF_057248925.1 Stomatobaculum sp. | reverse complement strand
GGCAGCAGCACCGGTCGCGGCTCCGGCAGCAGCACCGGTCGCGGCTTCGGCTCCGGCCGCTGCACCGAGCGGCGCAGCGGGCAGCATCACGGTCGAATCCCCGATGCCGGGCAAGATTTTGAGCGTCGAGAAAAAGGTCGGTGACAGCGTTGAGGCAGGTCAGACCATCATGATTCTTGAGGCAATGAAGATGGAGAACGAGATTGTTGCTCCGGAGGCAGGTACCATTGCGAGCATCAATGTGAGTGTCAATCAGTCCGTCGAGGCAGGCGAGGTGCTGGCAACTTTGAATTAAGCGGGCGGTGCCGTCCGGCACCCCAAAGAGGAGAGAAAATAAGATGGCGTATTTAACCAATACATTCAGCAATCTTATCCATCAGTCCGCATTTTTCTCCATCACATTCGGAAACCTCATCATGATTGCAGTGGCGCTTTTATTCCTCTATCTTGCTATCGCGAGAGGATTTGAGCCATTACTCCTTGTTCCGATTGCGTTCGGTATGCTTCTGGTGAATATTTATCCTGATATTATGCTGGATCCGGCGAAGTCTGCTGACGGCAGCGGCGGACTTCTGCACTACTTCTACCAGCTCGATGAGTGGGGAATTCTTCCGCCGCTCATCTTTATGGGCGTCGGCGCGATGACGGACTTTGGCCCGTTGATTGCGAATCCCATGAGCTTTTTGCTCGGCGCAGCGGCGCAGTTCGGTATCTATGCAGCATATCTGCTGGCTGTTCTGCTCGGCTTTAACGGCAAGGCGGCAGCCGCAATTTCGATTATCGGCGGTGCAGACGGCCCCACCTCCATTTTCCTCGCAAACAAGATGGGGCAGAGCGAGTATCTCGGTGCAATCGCAGTGGCAGCGTACTCTTACATGTCACTGGTTCCGATTATTCAGCCGCCGATCATGCGTTTGCTGACGACAGAAAAGGAGCGCAAAGTCCGTATGGCACAGCTCCGTCCGGTCTCGAAGCTCGAAAAGATTCTCTTTCCGATTGTCGTCACTGTGATTGTGAGCTTGATACTCCCAACAACTGCGCCGTTAATCGGTATGCTGATGCTTGGCAATCTGTTCCGTGAGTCCGGCGTCGTGAGACAGCTGACGGATACGGCAAGCAATGCATTGATGTATATCGTAGTCATTTTGCTGGGTACTTCGGTCGGCGCAACGACCAGTGCAGAGGCCTTCCTGAAGGCGGATACACTGAAGATTGTCTTCCTCGGATTGGTCGCATTTGCCTTCGGTACCGCAGCCGGCGTTTTGCTCGGTAAGCTGATGTGTAAGCTGACCGGCGGCAAGGTGAATCCGCTGATCGGTTCGGCCGGTGTTTCGGCGGTGCCGATGTCCGCGCGCGTCTCCCAGAAGGTCGGCGCCGAGGCAGATCCGACCAACTTCCTGCTGATGCATGCAATGGGGCCGAATGTAGCGGGTGTCATCGGTACGGCAGTGGCAGCCGGAACCTTCATGGCTATCTTCGGTGTGAAATGAGCGCAGCATGAAACTATCTTTCGCGTGAGACAAGCGCAAGGAGAATATAGATGAATAACGAGAAGAAAAAACCGGTTCAAATTTGTGAGACCGTGCTTCGCGACGCGCACCAGTCCCTCTTTGCAACCAGAATGACGACAGAGGAGATGCTGCCCATCATCGACAAGATGGATGAGATTGGCTATCGCTCGGTTGAATGCTGGGGCGGAGCGACCTTTGATTCCTGCCTTCGTTTCCTGCACGAGGATCCGTGGCAGAGACTGCGTCTCTTGAAGCAGGGTTTCAAGAAGACCAAGCTGCAAATGCTGTTCCGCGGCCAGAACATCCTGGGCTATAACCACTACGCGGACGATGTTGTCGAGTATTTTGTTCAGAAGTCCGTGGCGAACGGTATTGACATTCTCCGCATTTTTGACTGCCTGAACGACCTTCGCAATCTGGAAACGGCTGTCAATGCCTGCAAGAAAGAGGGCGCGGAAGCACAGATTGCGCTGTCTTATACCCTCGGAGATGCCTATACGCTTGAGTACTGGGTGGGGCTGGCAAAGCGCATCGAGGAGATGGGAGCCGATTCCATCTGCATCAAGGATATGTCCGGTCTCTTGACGCCGTATGAGGCTTATGACCTTGTGAAGGCGCTCAAGGAGTCGACCAAGCTCCCGATTGACATCCACACGCACTACACCTCCGGTGTGGCATCCATGACTTTGCTCAAAGCGATTGAGGCGGGTGCCGATATCATTGACACGGCAATCTCGCCGCTTGCGCTCGGAACCAGCCAGCCTGCGACGGAAGTCATGGTACAGACTTTAAAGGGTACGCCCTATGACACCGGACTCAATATCGAGAAGCTCTCTGAGATTGCGAAGTATTTCACTAAGATTCGTGAAAAGTACATCGCAAACGGCCTGCTTAGCCCGAAGTTGCTCGGTGTCAACATCAACACACTGCGCTATCAGGTGCCGGGCGGCATGCTCAGCAACCTCTTAAAGCAGCTCACCGAAGCACATAAAGAGGACTTGCTCCCGGATGTGCTTGAAGAAGTGGCGCGCGTTCGCAAGGATTTCGGCGAGCCGCCGCTGGTTACGCCGTCCTCTCAGATTGTCGGTACACAGGCGGTCATGAATGTTCTCATGCACCAGCGCTATAAGATGGTTCCGAAGGAGTCCAGAAAGCTTGTGATGGGTGAGTTCGGACAGTCCGTACGTCCGGTGAATCCGGAGATTCAGAAGCAGATTATCGGTGATGAGAAGCCGATTACCTGCCGTCCGGCAGATTTGATTCCGCCGCAGCTTCCGAAGTTTGAGGAAGAGGTCGGACCGTGGAAGCAGCAGGAAGAGGATGTTCTTTCGTATGCACTGTTCCCGCAGGTCGCACTTGATTTCTTCAAGTATCGGCAGGCACAGCAGAGCGGTGTGGACATGAACAAGGCAGATACGGCTAACGGCGTTTATCCGGTCTGATCGGAGCTATGAAAACGACTGCCGCACTGGAGTGTTTTCTTCGGGGCGGCAGTTTTCTGTATTTCTCGGGGAATGAGAGAGAGGAATGAAGCGCAGTGAAGGGAAAGAGAGCAAGGCGAATCGCGCAAGCCGGGATTTTGATTTTGAGTCTTTTGACGCCGTTTTTACCCATACAGGCGTCACAGTGTTTTGCGGCACAGAAGAGCGATGCACAATTTGAGCAACAGCTTGCGGCGGAAGGGTTTCCGGAGTCCTACAAAGATAAACTGAGAGAACTTCACGCAAAATACCCAAACTGGGTATTTAAAGCACAGAAGACAGGGCTCAGCTGGCAAGAAGTTGTGCGGGAAGAGAGCAAGATAGGTAGAAACCTGGTACATACAACAAGCAAAGACAGCTGGAAGTCGAGAGACAGTGTGGCTTATAATGCGGCGACCAATAGCTGGAAGGGATTTGATACAAGTGCCTGGGTTGCTGCAAACTCAAATATCATCAGCTATTACATGGATCCCAGAAACTTTCTGGACAGTCGCTATATTTTTCAGTTTCAAACCCAGGGGTATGAACCGGATAGCCAGAATGAAGAGGGTGTTCGTATGCTCGCGGCTAACACCTTTTTAAGCGGTAGCGGCGGCACCGGCTTGTTGCCTGCGCAGTCGACTGACAGCAGTGTAACCAAGGCGGCCAATATAGCTGCTTCCGATTCCGGAAATAACACAGGGACGACAGCTTCCGGCGGCGGAAGCACACAGGTTGCAAGTGCGAAAGGGAAGAGTCCGAGCGCTGTGACTTGGACCGCACCCGGCACACCGAGAGACAGCAAAAAAGCAGAGGTCGGGGCGGCACCGCTTTCGGCGGAAGAACAACAGCGCAAAGCAAAAGAGAATGCCACACAACCGGCTACCGTGACACGCGGCGAAACAGGGAGTGCCAAAAAAGAGAAGGCCATCGGTATTCTTGCGGGAGCGCCGCATGACAAGCTGGTCAAACCGGAAGACACTGCTTCGGCCGACGAAGAATCTACGGAGGAGCAGTCTGTAACTGCAGCAGCGGAAGCTACAGATAGCACAGAGCTTCAAGCCGACGCCACAGAGACAGATGGCGCAACAGAAGCAGAGACAGCAGCGGAAGCGGAGTCCGCGGTGACCGGAGAGACAACGGAAGTCGACCTGTCTGCCGAGAAGCCGGGCGCCGCAGAAACGGAGGATGCATTTGAAGCCGCAGAAGTCGCAGCTCCCGGCGAGAGTACAGACGAAGCACCTGCGGCCGTGGAAGATGTTGCGCCTTATCAGCTCTTGGAAGATGGGGACGAAAATCAGCAGTTCGAGGGCGATGTGCAGGCGGTCATCCGCCGTAGCGCAACCGGTGCTACCGCCAATACAGGTAAGACGGACAACCGCAACAGCGGAACCCTGTCCGGCGATGGCAGCGGATCGAATCCGAGCGGCGTGGATTACATCACAACGATTATGACGGCTGCAAGCAGTTCGGGTGTGAATCCGTATGTCCTGACGGCAATGCTGATTCAGGAACAGGGAAGAACCGGCGGCAGCGGTCTGATCAGCGGAAAGAACCCGAAATTCCCGGGATTCTATAATTACTTTAATGCGCAGGCCTTCCAAGACGGAGATAAGACGCCGACCGAGCGCGGCCTCTGGTGGGCAAGTCAGGTGGATGCGACCTACGGGAAACCTTGGGATACGCCGGAAAAGGCCATCATCGGCGGTGCGAAATATTACGGTGACAATTATCTGAAGAGCGGTCAGGATACGTTCTATCTGAAGAAATTTAATGTCACGGCAAAAGGGCGTTACGAGCACCAGTATATGACCAATGTGCAGGCGGCAGCGGAGGAAGGAAGAAAGCTCGGAGAAGCTTATACGGAAGCACTCAAGCAGAAAAAGCACACCTTTCGGATTCCGGTCTATACGGACATGCCGGAGAGTGCTGCGGCACTGCCGAATTAATCGAACTCTTATACCCGGAAGCATCTGTAAAAACAGATGCTTCCGGGTATTTTGGGATGAGTCGTTTGTAACAATTTTCTGCTGATAGATGTATAGGCGATTCACATGATACTGAATCGCTGTTTCCGTGACACAGCAAGTTTTTCCGTTCGTCATCCTTGAGTGATAGGACAAAAAAGTTGGTGAAAAGTGCTTCAAACCCTTGATATACAAGGCTTTTCTCTGCGTACATTTTCCTTGAAAAAGTATCATTGGAGGAAAACTTCAGGTAGCATGTTATCTGCCCTTCTTGTGGCGGGCCTTGTATGAAATACGGGAAGATGAGGAACGTAACCCATGTATGGGAACCCTACAGAAATATTGAGCGGACATGCAGGGGTAGCTTGTATAAAATCAGTAGCTTGTGCTAGAATAATACAGATTATATTTCCCGGTGAGCGGGACGGAAAGAGAGGCAAGCACAGAATGAAGCGAAGAAGCGTGACACGGGGAGTTCTTTGTGGCACAACGGCCGCGCTGTTCAGCGCAATGTTACAACTGAGCGCCTTTGCCCTGAGCGCAAACATTCAGTTTTCTGACCCGAGCGCCAAGGTTGGCGAAGAATTTACTGTCTCCATGCATGTGCAGGGTGACAGTGCGATTTCCAATACGGACATTGTTCTCAGCTATGACAGCGAAAAGATGGAGTTTGTCAGCGGAGACAGTGCAAGCGGCAGCGGCGGTGAGCTAACGGTCAAGAACAGCGGCACTGAGGGGCAGTCCGACGTCTACTACAGCCTTCGGTTTAAAGCGTTAAAGGACGGTTCGGCAGCGGTACAGGTGAAAAGTGCCAAGTTGGCGGACAGCAGCCAAGAGGCAACCATCGCGCATCAGGGGAGCGCGGCAATCACCATTGCCGCGGCCGATGCGGCGGCGGGAAGCAGTGCGGCCGAAACCGCGGCGGCGCCGACGGAAGCAACCGGACCGCTCAGCAATCTGAGTCTGAATCCGGGCACTTTGACGCCGGCATTCAGTGCAGGCAATACGACTTACACCGCGGTAGTCGGAGAAGAAGTCACACGCATTGCGGTCAATGCGGTGCCGGCTGCAGAGGGAACGAAGGTCAATGTGACCGGAAACGAGAACTTAAAGCTCGGCGAAAACAAGATTGAGGTCAATGTGCTCGGCAGCGATAACAGTGCGCTTGGTACCTATACGATTGTTGTGACCAAACAGCAGGGTACAACACCGGAAACAGCGCCGATTGAAGACAGCACACATGTGACCATCGGAACAACAAGTTATACCATTGCAGACAGCTTTGATCAGGCTTTGCTTCCGGCGGGCTATGAAAGTGAGAGCTTTATCTACGGAGATCGGACGGTGCAGGCAGGCAAAGGACCGGACGAGCATCTGCATCTCATTTATCTGCTCGCAGACGGCGGAAGCGGAAATCTTTATTTTTATGATGACACGAGCAGAACCTGGTCACCTTATGTACAAGTCGGCGCGACAGCCAAAGCAGTGTCGGTTGTTCCGCTGTCGGAGGGCGTTGCGGTTCCGGAGGGGCTTCTGGTCAAACAAGTCACACTGAACGGAAAAACCGTTGACGGCTACATCGGTCAGAAGGATCAGGGACAGAATTATTGCGTGTTTTACGGCATGAACAGTAAAGGGGAGAAGGGATTTTATCGCTTCGACTTGCAGGAGAAAACATTACAGCGCTATTTTCCGGGCGACGGTGCGGGACAGAGTACTGCGGAGCAGCTGCGGGCGCAGTACAAGGTTTCGCACCGTAAGATCGTAGGACTCACCTGTGCGCTGGTACTCGCAATCGGGGCGGCTATCTATGCGTTTCTTCGCGGTGCACGTCGAAAGTCGCCGGAACTTGCCGAGCGAGAGCGGCGGAGAGCCGAGCGAAAGGCTGCGCGCGAGGCAGAAGAATTGCTGCAGCGTCAGGAACAGGAAGCCCTGCGGAAGACAACTTCCGAAGAAGTCGAGAGCCATACGGAAGAGGTACTCGCAGGCGCAGCGGAACAGGTAACGGAAGCCGAGGAGCCTTCTCCGCAGCAACCGGAAGAAATTGTGCTGGCAGATGATCAGGTCGCAGTGGTTCCGCCGGAAGATACGGCTGCCGATTCTGCGGCGGACGATCTCGGTGCTACGCGGGTGTTGTCTCAGCTTGATATGAGCGAACATGTGAGAGAGACGCTGGAAGAAGCGAGAAATACGGCAGATGCTATCACAGCGCAGGCACAGGCGGTCAACGGGAAAAAGAACACAGCCGGAGATGAAGTGTTTGAGGATATCGATCTCTAATCTCTCGACGAAGGGCGGGCAGGTTGCAAAAGAGCAGCTTGCACCGCTCTTTTTCTCGGCATGGTTCCGATTGACGGCATCGGAATGCTGTTATATAATCAGTGTAACAGTTTGAGCAGAGAGGTGTGGATATGAAATTATGTATTGATTTTAACAGCGATGAAGCTTTTTATATCCAGCTGATCAACCAGATTATTCTTGGCATCGCGATGGAGCAGTTCCGCGAAGGAGATTCCCTCCCCTCCGTGCGTCAGATGGCAGATTTGGTCGGCATCAACATGCATACCGTCAACAAAGCGTATACGATTTTGCGCCAAGAGGGCTTCATCAAACTGGATCGGCGGAGAGGTGCCGTCATCTCCATCGATGTGGACAAACTGCGTGTGATTGAGGAGATGAAACGGGAACTTTCCGTATGCCTGGCGCGCGGTATTTGTAACGGTGTGAGCCGCAGTGAGGCCCACCAACTGGTAGACGGTTTGTACGACGCTTTCAGTAAGTGTGAAGCGGAGGAGTGAGTCATGTTATGTGAGCGTTGCAAGAAGAGAGAGGCGACCATTCTGTACCGGGAATTCGGGATGAATGGAGAAAGAACAGAGCTTCATCTCTGTGAGTCCTGTGCGCGGAAGATGAATATCGGCGGAGATTTTGGCGATTCCGATGATACTTTGTCATTGGGCGTTATGCTGTCTGCTATTTTCACGGGGCAGAGCGAAGAGCGGAAAACAGACTATGACAGAGTGGTCTGCCCGGATTGTAAGACCCGCTATTCCGATTTTGTGAGAGATTCTCGCTTCGGCTGTCCGACCTGCTACGAGGTTTTTGATGTGCTCATGCGGGATAATATCAAGCAGTTACAGGGATCTGACATACACAAGGGCAAGCATCCCAAATACGGCTTGCGCATACGCCCGACCGCGGAGGCGCAGGATATGGCGGTCAACGAAGGCAGTGAAAAGGAGGCTTCCGTCTCTCCGGTCACTTCACCGGAAGTAGAGCGCCGCATTCAAATCCGCGGATTGCGCGTCAAGCTGAATGCGGCTATCCGGGCGGAAGATTATACAAAGGCCGCGGAAATCCGGGATCAGATTCGGCTTCTGGAAAAGGAGGACACGGATGCTTAAATGGTATGAGCAGGTCCGGATGGAGTCCGGAAAGTACTTTGTTTCAAACCGTATCCGACTTGCACGCAACTGGGCCGAGTATCATTTTCCGCGTCGTCTTCGCAATGAGGAAGCAAATGAGATGGTACAGCGCATGCGAGATGCACTGCAGGAACTTGCAATGCAGCAGCATGAAAATGTGAATGACTGCCTTCTGACAGAAATCTCCGAGATACGTCGTATGGCGATGCGGGAGCGCCGTGTTTTAAGCGCAAGTATACTGGAACGAAAAGCGCCGGTTGCACTGTTTTTATCGGAGAGCGAGAGTTTATCTCTGGTTTTGAACGGTGACGATCACATTCGTCTGCAACTCATGAGTCCGAACCTTCACATGAAAGAACTCTATGAGAACATCGACCGACTGGACGACTATATGAATCGTCAGTTTGAGTATGCTTTTGACCCGCATTATGGGTATTTAACCTCTTTTCCGACCAATGTCGGAACCGGAATGCGCGCCAATATTGTGTTGCATTTGCCGATGCTATCCCAGAGTAAGCAGTTTTCCAAGGTTCTTGAGTCAATGGGACAGATTGGCATCAACATCCGCGGCGTCTACGGAGACGGAAAAGAAAATCACGGCGATCTTTTTGACCTCAGCAATGCGCGGACACTCGGCGTATCGGAAGAAGAAATTATGGCGCTCGTTCAGAAAACGGCAATGCGCCTAAACAATGAAGAAGAGAAGATTAGAGTCCATTCGATAGAAAGGCACAGACTTGCACGCGTCGACAGTATGTTCCGCGCCTACGGTTTTCTGAAATATGCGAGACGCGTCACCATCCGGGAGGCACTGCACAATCTCTCTGCCGTGATGGCAGGAATCACCGACGGCTTGGCAAAAACCGAACAGGATATCAGCATTTACTCGCTGTATCTGGGAGTGCAGCCTTCCAATCTGATTGCGGCGGAAAAGGGACCGGTTGACCGCGAACAGATTGATGTGCTCCGTGCAAATTATTTGAGAAGAGTATTACCCGAGTTGCTCGAGCGTTGAGACTGCGCAAACAGGCAACAGGAAGGAGTTTTTATGGCAGATTATTTTTCCGAACAGGCGCAGGAAGCGTTGGAGTATGCGCACCGCGCAGCTGAGGAACTGCACAACAGCTACATCGGAACCGAGCATTTGCTTCTCGGCCTGGTTCGCCAGGGAAGCGGTGTTGCAGGACAGGTATTGATCGCAAATGAGGCGACAGAAAAGCGCGTTCTCAAACTGATGGATAAGATGCTCGCCTCTGTGGAGCGCGTCAAACTTGCGGAAGAGCCGAAATATACGCCGATGTCGCGCCGAGTGCTGGAATACAGCAAGGCGGCCGCAGAGCGCTTCCAGGCACCGCAGGTCGGCACCGAGCACATTCTCCTCGCTATTTTGAAAGAGAAGAATTGTGTTGCGAGCAAATTGCTCTATACGATGGGGGTCAACATTCAGAAACTCTATGTGGATTTGATGCATGCCATGGGTGAGAAACACGCGCCGGAAGATATGCCGCAGCAAACACAGGGCAGCGGCGTCGTGAGCGGATCCGCACAGCCGACACCGACCTTGGATCAGTATTCGCGCGACCTCACGGAATTTGCGCGCCAGGGCAAACTGGATCCGGTGATCGGACGAAGCACTGAGATGCAACGTGTCATGCAGATTCTGAGCCGCAGAACGAAGAACAACCCCTGCCTGATCGGAGAGCCGGGCGTCGGAAAGACAGCGGTTGTCGAGGGACTTGCCCAGTTGATTGTAAGCGGCGAAGTGCCGGAAACCTTGGCGGACAAACGCCTTGTGACCCTGGATCTCTCGGGGATGATTGCGGGATCCAAGTATCGCGGCGAGTTCGAAGAGCGCATCAAAAAGGTCCTGCAGGAAGTGATGCAGGCCGGAAACGTATTGCTCTTTATCGATGAGATTCACACCATCATCGGCGCCGGTTCGGCAGAGGGCACCATGGATGCCAGCAACATTCTGAAGCCGTCTCTGGCGCGCGGCGAGTTGCAGCTGATTGGCGCAACGACCATTGAGGAATACCGAAAACATATTGAGAAGGATGCCGCTCTGGAGCGCAGATTCCAGCCGATTACAGTGGACGAACCCTCGGAAGATGAATCCGTTCGGATTCTGGAAGGGTTGCGGCCTCGCTACGAAGCGCACCATAAGGTCAGCATCACAGATACGGCAATCAAGGAGGCGGTACAGCTCTCGGCACGCTATATTTCCGACCGTTTCCTGCCGGACAAAGCAATCGATCTCATTGACGAGGCGGCGTCCCGCCTTCGTCTTGCGGATTATGCGGAACCTGCTGAAATCAAAAAGCTCTCGGAAGAAATCACCAAACTCGAAAGTCAGAAGGAAGAGGCGGTTCGCGCCGAGGAATTTGAGCGTGCCGGTCAGTTAAAAAAGAAGCAGGAGAAGAAAGAAGAGAAAATCGCCAAGATTAAGGAAGAGTGGATTCAGGCGAGACGAGATAAAAAGCTCGTGGTCGGTGAAAACGAAGTTGCCGATGTGGTCTCACTCTGGACCAGAATTCCGGTCAAGAAACTGACCGAGGAGGAGAATGAGCGCTTGAAGAAGCTGGAGTCTGTGCTTCACGAGCGTGTCATTGGGCAGGATGAGGCAGTGAGTGCGGTATCCCGCGCTATCCGGCGCGGACGGGTCGGCCTGAAGGACCCACACCGCCCGATCGGTTCCTTCCTTTTCCTCGGCCCGACCGGTGTCGGTAAGACCGAACTCTCCAAGGCGCTGGCGGAAGCTATGTTCGGCACGGAACAGGCCCTCATTCGGGTTGATATGAGTGAATACATGGAAAAACACTCCGTCTCGAAAATTGTCGGTTCGCCGCCCGGCTACGTCGGCTATGAGGAAGGCGGCCAGCTCTCGGAGAAGGTGAGAAGAAATCCCTACTCGGTGATTCTGTTCGATGAAATCGAAAAAGCACATCCTGATGTCTTCAATATTTTGTTGCAGGTGCTGGATGACGGTCATATCACGGATTCACAGGGCAGAAAGATTGATTTCAAGAACACAGTTCTGATTATGACGAGCAACGCAGGGGCATCTCGCATTGTTTCGCCAAAGACCCTGGGATTTGCGGCGCGTGAAAACAAAGAGACCGACTATAAGAACATGAAAGATGGCGTAATGGATGAAGTTCGCCGTCTCTTTAAGCCGGAATTTTTGAATCGCATCGATGAGATTGTCGTATTCCATCAGTTGGACCGCGACAATATGAAGCAGATTGTGGATATTTTACTCAGAAATGTTGAAAAGCGCGGCGAGAACCAGATGGAAATCAAACTGTCATTTGACGATACCGCACGGGAGTTCTTGATTGAAAAAGGCTATGATCCGAAGTACGGCGCACGTCCGCTCAGAAGAGCCATTCAGAATGAGCTCGAAGACAAGCTCGCAGAGGCTATGCTGGATGACCAGGTGAAAGCGGGAGATGAGGTGCTCGTGACCTGCCCGACCGTGGCGGAGGGCGAGAAAGCAGGCCTTGTCTTTACGACAAAACGAAAGACAAGGCGCAAGTCTTCCGCAAGGAAGGAGCAGGTGAACGATTGAAGCGAAGCACAGCTTACTTTTGTACGGAATGCGGTTACGAATCGCCAAAGTGGGCGGGGCAGTGCCCCGCCTGTAAGGCGTGGAATACTTTGGTAGAAGAGCCGACAGCGCCGAAAGAAAAGCTGCGTGCCAAATCACAGGCCGCACACGCCGTCAACTTAAAGCCGGTGGATCTTCGCGAAATCGATGCAACAGCGGAGTGTCGGATTGACACGGGGTTTTCGGAATTAAATCGTGTACTCGGCGGCGGCACCGTAGAGGGCTCTCTGGTTCTTATCGGCGGTGATCCCGGCATCGGTAAATCGACCATTCTCCTGCAGGTTTGCAGAAACTTTGCGGTACTCGGCAAAAGGGTGCTCTATATTTCCGGTGAGGAATCGCTTAGGCAGATCAAACTTCGGGCGGAACGTCTCCGTGCTCTGGAAGGTGATCTCCGTTTTCTCAGCGAGACGAACCTGGATTCCATCCGTGAAGTCCTGCTTCGTGAAAAACCGGATATTGCAATCATTGACTCCATTCAAACCATGTACTGTGACGATATCAGTGCGGCGCCGGGATCGGTGAGCCAGGTCAGAGAATCTACGAACGCTTTGATGCAACTCGCGAAGGGGAGCGGAATTGCGATTTTTATTGTCGGACACGTGACAAAAGAAGGACAGGTAGCGGGGCCCAGAGTATTAGAGCATATGGTGGATACCGTTTTATACTTTGAGGGCGAAAAGAGTTCTTCCTACCGGATTCTGCGCGCGGTCAAGAATCGCTTTGGATCGACAAACGAAATTGGTGTCTTCGAAATGACGGAGCGCGGACTAGAGGAGGTAAAAAATCCTTCTGCCTATATGCTGGAGGGACGGCCACTCGGTGCGAGCGGCGCTGTTGTCGCCTGCTCGCTGGAGGGAAGCCGCCCCATTTTGCTGGAAGTCCAGGCGCTTGTGACAGAGAGCGCATTCGGTATGCCGCGCCGCACAGCGGCGGGAATCGATTATAATCGCGTGAATCTCCTGATGGCGGTACTGGAGAAGCGCTGTCGCTTGCCGCTGTCGCGCTACGATGCTTATGTAAATATAGCGGGAGGTATGCGGATGAATGAACCGGCCGTGGATTTAGCGGCCGTCATTGCGATGATTTCTTCCTTCCGGGACAAAGCGGTAGCGGCAGATACCGTGATCTTCGGAGAGGTCGGGCTATCTGGCGAGGTGAGAGCGGTCCCGCTCGCGGAGTATCGTGTCCGTGAGGCGGCAAAGCTTGGATTTACCCACTGTATTCTGCCCAAGTCTAATGCGGAAAAGTGTCGCGGCGTCGGAGACATTGCTTGCTGCGGTGTCTCCAGCATTCAGGAAGCTATGCACTTGCTTTTTTGAACAGATTTTATTCGAAAATGCTTGACGCAGAGAAACAGACCGGCTATAATAGCTTCTGTGCTTAAGAGTATGCTCTTGGACACAGAGGAATAGTTCAGTGGTAGAACGTTGGTCTCCAAAACCGAAGACGGGAGTTCGAGCCTCTCTTCCTCTGCGCAAAAGCGACAGGCAGTTATGTCTGTCGCTTTTTTGTTGTTTGTGAAGCAATATACGCATATTTTGCGTCATAATACGCGGCTGTCAGTATGGTTTCGTGATTTTAACAATACTAGATAAGAAAGTCAGTGACGAATCTGAAAAAATATATGAAAAAGCTTGAAATTATAGGCGTAAAAGAGTAATATTGCCAAGTCTATGCAAACGGCAGCGGAATTAGAATCCAAACACGCCAGATATTTTGACGCCATATTTTTGCAACAAATTCTTAAAAAAGCGGCGCCTGTCTTGCAAAGCAAAAATGCGAATGACATACTACTCCCGCATCCTGCATCTTGTCGAAGTATTGAGGTACGAGAAAGGGACTATGAGAGAAGATATCAAAGTATGGGTTCAAAATCATTTGGAACAGCATCGCCGCACCCTGGCTTTATCTTGCTTGGTCGGCGTCTTTCTGGTTTTGCCCTTTGGCGTGCGCAAACTCTGCGAAACGTCGGAACGTGACATCCGGAAACGGGCGGAAGAGGAGGCTCGACGCGCAACATCGGCTGTTCAAATAATCACTCCGGACAGCGAGACACCGAGCGCGTCGGCGATTCTGCTCAGCGCAGTTACCACCGGTTGGAAACAGGATCAGGCCGGATGGGTTTATCTCAATGCAGCGGGTGAACGAGAGAAAGGAAAGTGGATTCTCGGAGCCGATCACCGCTATTATTATCTGAATGCCGCAGGTATCATGGAATACGGTGAGTTTCTCCAGCTCGGAAGTTCACGCTATCACCTGGAGCAGGACGGTGCAATGAGCATAGGGCGCTTTTATCAGGGAGATCGGGAATACTATGCTGCGCCGGACGGCGCACTATACCGGGATACTTGGGTTCAGGAAGGTGCGAATTGGTGCTATGTCGATGCAGCCGGTCGTATCTTAAAGGACCGCATGACGCCGGATTCTTACTATGTGGATGCAAACGGCTATCTGGTGGCGGCACCCGGTTCTCGTTTCGAGGGCTTCACCTATGAAAACGACGGCGCACATCAGCTCTATCTGAATCTTGGGACAGCGGATGTGATCCGGAGCTATCTAAAGGCGCGCGGATGGACCGAGAGTTCCGTTGCAGGTCTACTCGGTAATTTCCAACAGGAGAGCGGCATTAATCCTGCGCTGGAGGAAGCCGGAACGCACTACGGATATGGCCTCGGACAATGGAGCTTTGACCGCCGTGAACGTCTGGAAGCATATTGTCGCGACCACGGGAAGCCTTATGATGATTTAATCACGCAGCTTGAGTTTCTGCTGCAGGAGCCCGGAGAGCACGAATTCGTGTCTCGCTATGCAAAAACCAACTGGAGTTCCCCGGCCGCTGCCGCTATTGAATGGGGCATACGCTGGGAGCGCTATAATCTTTCGGATCTTTCTATGAGTCATGTGCGTATTCCGTATGCCGAGGCCTACTATGCGCACTATGTGCACGGCGTATCGTTCCTGGTTTCAAATACAAAGTACGAAGAGCCGAAGACGCTGATGGCAGTGGCGAGCGCGGCGAATGCCGAGGTGAATACCGAAGCGGTGAGAACAGAGACGGATGTTCCGGCAAATGCGGAAGAAACGCAGATGTCCGAGGGCGAAACAGCTGTAGAGAGCACCACTGCGGCAACGCAGAGTTCCGGGGTAAAAGCGACGCCGCGCGGCGGTTCCGGCAGTATTATCCGAAAGGCAAAAGAAGTCACAGCATTCGAATCGGAAGAGGACCGGGGACCGGGCGTCGAGACAGCAGAGGAAACTGCCGCGGCTTCGGAAGAGAGTACACAATAACCTCAGAGTTCACAAGGTGTTCATAATTTTTTGCTTGCATTGAGAAATACTGTGTGCTATTATGCACCCAATCTTAGGAAACGTTCCTAGGATTACTTGATAGGAGGTTGGGAATGCAAGAGAAACGCATCAAGTTAAACTCGGTTGCGGATATCAAGATGTTTGTCAGAGCTGCTGAAAACTGCTCTTTTGAGATTGATGTCTGTTACAACCATGTTTGTGTTGACGGCAAGTCCTTCCTGGGTCTTATGGGAATGGATCTGAATCAGATATTACGTGTACAATATGACAGTGAAGGCGAGAATGCAGAATTTGAAAAGGTTCTTGCAAAATTTGCAGCTCAGACACACGACGCGGCATAAGTACGGAAAAGAGGAGAAGCGCGAGTTTCTCCTCTTTTTTCGTTGACATGTGTTCTATGTGTAGTATAATAGATGCAAAAGTAAAGGCGGGTGATACAAATGGAAAACAAACAGGGAAGTTTATCGATTCACAGTGACAACCTTTTTCCGATTATTAAAAAGTGGCTCTATTCCGATCATGACATTTTTGTGAGAGAGCTGGTCTCAAACGGCTGTGATGCCGTAACCAAATTAAAGAAGCTTGCACTGATGGGAGAGTACCGGACACCGGAGAATGAGACCTATCAGATTCAGGTGGAAGTGAGCCCGAAGGAGAAGCGTATCTGTTTCCTTGACAACGGTGTTGGCATGAGTGCCGAAGAAGTGGAGAAGTATATCAACCAGATTGCTTTTTCGGGCGCACAGGATTTTATCGAGACTTACAAAGACAAGGCAACAGAAGATCAAATCATCGGACATTTCGGTCTCGGATTTTATTCCGCGTTCATGGTTGCCGACCGTGTGGTGATTGAGACCAAGTCTTATCGCGAGAACGAAACAGCGGTGCACTGGGAGTCCGACGGCGGTACCGAGTATCGGATGTCGAACGGTACCCGAAAGGAACACGGGACTGCGATTACCCTTTATCTTGCGGAGGAAAGTCAGGAGTTTGCCTCCGAAGCGCGTCTTCGGGAAGTGCTCGAGAAGTATTGCGGTTTTATGCCCGTTCCGATTTATCTGACCGATGTCGATGCGGCTCCCGAAACTGAATTGATTGACCCGGCAGACCGGCGAGAGGACGATGTGGTCCTCGAGACCATTGTCGAAGAAGCTAAGACAGAGGAAAAAACAGGAGAAGACGGAAACAAAGAGATTGTCGAAGTCTCTCCGGCGCGGGAACAGCTGAAAATTCAGAAGAGACCGCAACCGATCAACGACACCAATCCGCTCTGGAGAAAACACCCGAACGAGGTGAGCAAAGAGGAGTATGAAGCATTTTACCGCAAGGTGTTTCAGGATTATCGGGAGCCACTTTTCTGGATTCATCTGAATATGGACTATCCGTTCCGGCTCCAGGGCATTTTGTACTTCCCGCACATTGACCTCGAATATGAGGCTGCCGAGGGGAAAATCAAGCTTTACAACAATCAGGTCTTTATCGCGGACAATATCAAAGAGGTTATTCCGGAGTTCCTGTTGCTTTTAAAGGGAGTTATCGACTGCCCGGATTTGCCCCTCAATGTATCGCGCTCCGCCCTTCAGAACGACGGCTTTGTGAAGAAAATCAGTGCTTACATCACAAAAAAGGTCGCAGAAAAACTGACCGGTATGTGTAAGACCGAGCGAGAGAGCTATGAAAAGTATTGGGACGACATTGCACCGTTTGTACAGTACGGCTGTCTGAAGGACGAAAAATTCGAGGAGAAGGTGAAGGATGCGGTGCTCTTCAAAAATCTCGAGAAGAAATATCTGACTCTGGAAGATTGTCTCAAGGAAAATGAGGCGCGTTTCCCGAACCGTATTTTCTATGTGACGGATGAAAAGCAGCAGAGAAGCTACATTGATCTTTTCAAGAGCCAAAATATAGACGCGGTTATTTTTCCGCATGCCATTGATATGCCGTTTATTCAGAGCCTGGAAGCAAAAAATAAAGATTTAAAATTCCTTCGAATCGATGCGGATTTAAACGAGGCACTGTGTGAGAAAGAAGAGGCTGCGGATGAGGCGAAGGAAACCAGAGAAAAAGCGCTTGTTTCCGCGGTGCAGAAAGCCATCGGTGAGACAACTCTGCAAGTGAAGCTGGAGAGCTTTAAGAATGCCGAAGTTGCGGCGATGCTCACCCTCTCAGAGGAATCCAGACGTATGCAGGATATGATGCGGCAGTACGGTATGTCTGACAGTGACGGCATGTTCGGAACAGCAGGGCGGACACTGGTGTTAAACCGCAAGCATCCGTTGGTACAGTACCTTCAGGAACAGGTTGTGGTACGCGACGGTAACAAAGCCGAAGCCGCCGGAAATGAGACATCGGGCGAAAGCGGAGAAGCGAACGGGAATGGCGAGCGTAAGGCCAAGATCAAGGGGCTCACGAAGCAGCTCTGCGAACAGCTCTATGACCTTGCCTGCATTCAGCAAGGCAGCTTAAGCCCGGATCGTATGAATGCGTTTATCGCGCGCAGCAATACGCTGATGGAGGAACTTACAAAATAAACGTTTGCTTTTTCTTGCGTTTCAGACGCAAACGTGTTACAGTTTACAATGTACACAGGTAAATGACAGAAGTGTGGGCCGAGCGGTCCACACTTTTTATGTCATACTGAAAAAGGAGGTCTTCTTTGGGCAAGCGCGAGAGCTATGTAGAGCGTACGGAGAATTTTCTCGCAGAACTACAACGTGAGAAACAATTTGAAGTGGTGGACGTCGATTATGTGAGGGAGGCGGGCACATGGTATTTGCGCATTCTCTGTGATATGCCGGGCGGTATCGGCATTGAAGACTGCGCAGAAATCAGCCGCGCGGTTTCCGCCTGGCTGGACAGAGAAGACTTTATTCCGGATGAGTATATTCTGGAAGTGAGCTCTCCGGGCCTTTCTAGGAGTCTGAAGAAAGAAAAAGACCTTGTGCGAGAGCAGGGAAAGGACGTGGAGTTGAAGCTCTTCAAGCCGTTGAACGGTCAGAAAGAGTTTTCGGGTGTGCTGCTCGGACATACGGCAGAAACTGTCACACTGCAGTCGGAAGAAGGAGAAAGAACCTTTCAGCGCAGCGAGATTGCCGGCATACGACTTGCGCCCAAATTTTAAAGAGCAAATTCGGAGGACACGACAAAGATCATGAGAAAAACAAGTAAAGAGCCGGTAGAGAGTAGCAATGAGCTGAAAGAGGCGATTGAACTCCTTGAAAAGGAGAAGAATATCAGCAAAGACTCACTGCTGGAGGCGATTCAGAACTCTCTGCTCAGTGCCTGCAAGAATAATTACGGGACTTCCGACAATGTGGAAGTTTATATCGACAGAGACAGCTGCCGTTATCGCGTAATCCAGAAAAAAATCGTAGTGGAGGAGTTGCCTTCCAAGGTACGGGCGGATGAAAAACCGCTGTATATCTCCCTCGCCGATGCCAAGATGATCGATCCGCATTACGAGGTCGATGATGTGGTCCCGGTTGAAATTAAATCGAAGGAGTTTGGCCGCATCGCGACCGGTATCGCAAAGAATGTGATTCTGCAAAAGATTCGCGAAGAAGAGCGGAAGGTCATCTATAACGATTACTTTGAAAAAGAGCATAATCTGGTGACCGGTATTGTGCAGCGGCTGAATGTCAACGGCAACGGCATTTCTATCAGCCTCGGAAAATGCGATACCGTGTTGCCGGAGTCGGAGCAGGTGAAGGGCGAGGTATTCCATCCGACCGACTACATTAAACTCTATGTGGTCGAAGTCAAGGACACGCCGAAGGGACCCCGCATTGCGGTTTCGAGAACTCATCCGGATCTGGTGCGCTGCCTCTTTGAACAGGAGGTCAGTGAGGTCAAAGACGGTACCGTCGAGATCAAGGCAATTGCCCGCGAGGCGGGTTCCAGAACCAAGATGGCGGTCTACTCAAACGATGAAAACGTGGATCCGGTCGGCGCCTGCGTCGGCGTGAACTATGCACGTGTCAGCGCGGTCGTCGATGAATTACACGGCGAAAAGATAGATATCATCAAGTGGGACAATGATCCGGCACTTCTGATTGAAAATGCACTGAGCCCGGCAAAGGTCATTCTGGTGCTTGCGGATGAAGAAGATAAAGAGGCGATTGTCATCGTCCCCGATTATCAGCTTTCGCTGGCAATCGGCAAAGAAGGCCAGAATGTACGCCTCGCAGCGAAGCTGACCGGCTATAAAATCGATATCAAGTCAGAGACGCAGGCGAGAGAAGAGGGCCTCTTCGAGGAGTACGGCATTGACTACCAGGCGGGAGATGCCGGAAACAGTGCCGAGGAGCAGCCCGGTGAGGAGGAGGCCTGACGCGTGAAGCAGGAGACGATGCGCAGCTGCATCGGCTGCGGCGCGAAAAAGCCCAAGAAGGAGTTGATTCGGATTGTACGGGAACCGGATGGCAGCATTCATCCGGATGCAAGCGGTCGCAAGAACGGCAGGGGAGCTTACCTTTGTCGGGACAACGCCTGCCTGCAGCGTTGCCGTAAAACCAACGGATTGAACCGCGCCTTTCACGAGCAGGTCACAAGCAGTGTATATGCAGCGTTGGAAAAGGAGTTCACAGAGCTGAATGATGGACCATGTGAATCAGACTGAGCTGTTAAAAACAAAGGTGTTGCGATCCCTCGGCATGGCACAGCGCGCGGGCAGGCTCGCGAGCGGTGAGTTCATGACAGAAAAGGAAATACAGTCTTTTCGAGCGACGCTGGTCATCGTCGCGGAGGACGCATCGGAACAGACCAAAAAGAAGTTTCGCAATAAATGCGAGTTCTATGAAATCCCCTTTGTTTGTTTCTCAACCATGGGGGAACTCGGAAAAGCTATCGGAAAAGAGCAGCGGGCTTCGCTGGCACTCTTGGACGAGGGCTTTACCAAAGCAGTTCTGACAAAGTTGGAACAGATCGGAGGAATGCAGCATGAGAATTAACGATCTGTCAAAAGAAATCGGTAAGAGCAACCGGGAGCTGTTGTCGTTCTTGGAAAAACATGGGAGGAAAGCAGCCCCCATGTCCAATGTGACGGCGGAAGAAGCTGACCTGATTCGAGATTATTTCAAGCCGAAAAATACGGAGGCATCGAGAGTGGATAAAAGCAAGACACAGCAGGATGGGGCAGAGAGAGCAGAAATGCAGGGAGAACAGCCCAAGAAGAAAAAGAAGTTCACGGCCGTTTTCCGACCGGAAAACGCACAGCAGATTCGCGTGAAGAATAGCGGCAGCGAGGGCGCAAAGCCGCAGGAAAAGGCAGCGACCGAAAAGACTGCGGAGAAGTCGAAGGAGACTGTCGAGAAAAAGCCCGAGACTGCGGCACCGCAGAAAAAGCCGGCAGATTCCCGGCCGCCGATTAAAACGGCAGTTTCCAGTCGCCTTCCGCAGGGAAGAAGTGCGGAAGAGACCAGACTCGCGATTCAAAGCCGTTTAAATGCGCTGGGCAACAGCGGTCCGCGTAACGGCGGCCAGCAGCGCCAGGGTGGTTACGGCAACCGGAACGGCCAGGGTAACGGCTACGGCAACCGGAACGGCCAGGGTGGTTACGGCAATCGAAGCGGCCAGGGCAACGGTTACGGCAACCGAAATGGACAGGGTAACGGCTACGGCAACCGAAACGGCCAGAGCGGCGGTTACGGCAATCGCAACGGCCAGGGCAGCGGTCCCCGTACCGGCCAGAGCGGCTTCAGTGCGCGACCGGGTCAGGGGAACGGCAGCTACGGCAATCGCGGCGGTTCACAGGGCGCTGCGGCATCCGGTGACAGCGCACTGGTAAAGAAGACAGTCTCCAGCAGACCGAATAAGAATAACTTCAAAGATAAGAATGACAAGCGCCATAAGACCGAAGACGGCTTTAAGTCCGGCGGCAGAAACGGAAAGGCGACGCGTCATCCGTTCATCATGCCGGAGAAACCGAAGGTCGAGAAGGTAGAAGAGGAAATCAAGGAGCTGATTCTTCCGGACACGCTGACCATCGGAGAGCTTGCGAAGATGATGAAACGTCCGGCCTCCGATCTCATCAAAAAGCTCTTTGCGAAGGGTGAAATGTATACGATGAACTCGGAAATCTCATATGAGAAGGCCGAGGAAATCGCGCTTGAATACGATATTCTCTGCACGAGAGAAGAAAAGGTCGATGTCATTGAGGAGCTGCTCCGTGAGGAAAATGAGAATCCCGAGGACATGGTTCCCCGTCCGCCGGTCGTCGTTGTCATGGGTCACGTCGATCACGGTAAAACTTCTCTGCTTGATGCAATCCGCAAGACTTCGGTCACAAGCCGTGAGGCAGGCGGCATTACGCAGCACATCGGTGCTTACCAGGTCAAGGCACACGACAGATTGATTACCTTCCTCGACACGCCGGGCCACGAAGCTTTCACGGCAATGCGTATGCGCGGTGCCGAAGCGACGGATATCGCGGTTCTTGTGGTTGCAGCGGACGATGGCGTGATGCCGCAGACCATCGAGGCAATTAACCACGCGAAGGCGGCAAATGTAGAAATCATCGTTGCTATCAACAAGATTGATAAGCCGGATGCCAACATCGACCGCGTCAAGCAGGAGCTTATGCAGTATGAGCTGGTCGCGGAGGATTGGGGCGGCAGTACGATTATCTGCCCGATTTCCGCAAAGACCCACGAAGGCATCGATAACCTTCTCGATATGATTCTTCTCACGGCAGACGTGAAGGAACTGAAGGCAAATCCGAACCGCAACGCGAGAGGTCTGGTGATCGAGGCACAGCTCGACAAGGGCAAGGGACCGGTTGCCACGATTCTGGTGCAGAAGGGCACCCTGCATGTCGGCGACTACGTTGCGGCAGGTGCCTGCTCCGGTAAGGTGCGCGCCATGCTGAATGACAGAGGTATGCGCGTCAAGGAGGCAAAGCCCTCTACGCCGGTTGAGATTCAGGGTCTGAACGCCGTTCCGAACGCCGGCGAAATCATGGTTGCCATGGACACGGATAAAGAGGCAAAAGATTTCGCGGCGACCTTTATCTCCGAAGGTAAGAATAAGCTCATCGAGGAAACTAAGGCGAAACTCTCACTGGACGATGTCTTCGGTCAGATCAAGGCCGGTGAAATGAAGGAACTGCCGATTATTGTGAAGGCAGATGTACAGGGCTCGGTTGAAGCTGTCAAGCAGTCGCTCTCCAAGCTCTCCAACGACGAGGTACAGGTCAAGGTCATTCACAGCGGCGTCGGTACGATTTCCGAATCGGATGTGGCGCTCGCAAGCGCAAGCAATGCAATTATCATCGGCTTCAATGTGCGCCCGGATGCGACGGCAAAGTCGACCGCCGAGCACGAGCAGGTAGACCTTCGCCTCTACAAGGTCATCTATCAGGCAATCGATGATGTGGAGCGCGCCCTGAACGGCATGCTCGCACCGGTCTACGAGGAGAGAGTCATCGGACACGCAGAGGTTCGTGCTATCTTCAAGGCTTCCGGAGTCGGTACGATTGCCGGATCCTACGTTCTCGACGGTAAGATTCAGCGCGGCTGCAAAGCCCGCATCACAAGAGGCAAAGATCAGATCTTTGACGGCGAGCTTGCATCGCTGAAGCGCTTCAAGGATGATGTCAAGGAAGTCGCGGCAGGCTACGAGTGCGGTCTTGTCTTCGAGAAGTTCAACGATCTCGCAGAGGGCGATCAGGTCGAGGCATATGCGATGGTCGAAGTGCCGAGGGAAAAAGCATGAAAAAAGGCAGTATCAAAAACACAAGAATCAACGCTGAGGTGAGAAAGGAGATCCAGAATGTCGTGATGAACGGCATTAAGGATCCCCGTATCTCGGCGATGACCACTGTGACCGATGCACGCGTCACAGCGGATTTACGCTATTGTACTGTTTATGTGAGCGTGCTTGGCAGCGAACAGGAAGCGGCAGATACGCTCGCCGGATTAAAGAGCGCCGCAGGTTTCATCCGCAGTGAGCTCGCCCACAGTGTAAATCTCCGCATTACACCGGAACTCAAATTTGTTCTGGACGAATCCATGGCTTACGGCGCACATATCGACAAGGTGCTGGAGGACTTGCATCTCTCTGAGCAGGCGGAGACAGAAGAGGATTAAAACCATGAATGCAATTTTGACGGAAAAGCTCGAACGGGCGGAGAACATTGTCCTGCTGGGACATGTGCGCCCGGATGGGGACTGCGTGGGTTCTGTTCTTGCGCTGTACCTTTATCTGAAAAAGACAGCGCCGTCCAAACGAGTTACAGTTTGTCTGGAAAAGCCGCTTGAGAAATTTAATTATCTCAGCGGCTTTTCTGAGATTGTAACGGATGCGGACGCTGTGCCGGCACCGGATCTTGCCGTCGCACTGGATGTCTCTGATAAGGGACGGCTTGGCGACTTCCAGCGACTCTTTGACGGCGCAAAGGATACTTTGAATATCGATCATCACATCACCAATCCGCATTTTGCCGCAACCACAATTTGCGAACCCGAGGCGAGCTCTACCTGCGAGCTTTTATATACTTTGCTTGATTCCGATCGGGTGGACGAGCCCATTGCGGCAGCGCTGTACACGGGAATCGTGACGGATTCCGGTGTCTTCAAATATGGTTCTACCTCGGCACGCACCATGCGTATTGCGGGGGAACTGATGGAAAAAGGAATTCCGTTCGGCGAAATTATTGACGGTTCATTTTATCGAAAGACCTTCGTGCAAAATCAAATCATGGGTCTCGCCCTGTTGCATGCAGTCGAGAATGCCGATAAAACCGTGATTTATTCGATTGTTACGGAGGAAGAGCAGCGTCGGCTTGGAACGGTACATGCCGATCTCGACGGGATTTCGGAACAACTCCGGCTCACCGCCGGTGTGAAATGTGCGGTTCTCTGCTCTGAGATGGAGCCGGGAAGCTGGAAACTTTCACTCCGCTCGCTGGAACCGGTCGATGTTGCCGCGATCGCCATGCGGTACGGCGGCGGCGGCCATATTCGAGCTGCGGGCTGCACCATTGTCGGAAAACGTGCCGAAGAAATCATGGAGGAAGTGGTTCGCGCGGCGGAGGCGCAGCTCCATGTTTAACGGCATCCTGAATGTGCGAAAAGAAAAGGGCTTTACCTCACATGACGTAGTCGCCAAACTCCGCGGTATCCTGCATCAGAAAAAAATCGGACATACCGGGACCCTGGATCCGGCGGCGGAGGGCGTTTTACCCGTCTGCCTCGGCAGCGCGACCAAGCTGGTGGAGTTTCTGACCGACCGGACCAAAACATATCGCGCCGTGCTTCTGCTCGGGGTGGAGACCGACAGTCAGGACATGACAGGGACTGTACTCCGCACGCAAGAAGTGTGTTGTAGCGAGGAAGAACTCCGCGCCGCGGCGCAGAGCTTTGTAGGCGGCTACGAACAGATACCGCCGATGTACTCGGCCAAGAAGCAGGGCGGTAAGAAGCTTGTGGATCTTGCACGTCAGGGGATTACGGTGGAGCGCTCCGCACATCGGGTGGATATCTCGGATATTCGTCTGGAAGAAATCGCCCTTCCGCGCGCAGTGATGACAGTGGATTGCGGAAAGGGAACCTATATCCGCACGCTCTGCCATGACATCGGCGAAAAGCTTGGTTGCGGCGGCGCCATGGAAGCCCTGCTCCGAACAAGGGTGGGGTCTTTTCGGCTGGAAGATGCTTATACTCTTTCGGAACTGGAAGCGGCGATGCAGGCCGGTGAAATCGAAGCCAAGATTGTTTCGGTAGAAGACTGTCTTGCGCTTTACCCTGCGCGGAAGGCCTTGCCCGAAGCGGATGCCAAACTGAGAAACGGCAATGCGGTGGGGGAGAACGCTGTTCCGGATGCGACCGACGCCGAGGGCGCTTTGGTTCGCCTCTACCTTAGTGACGGCAGTTTTGTCGGACTGTTTCAAAAAAGAGGCAGGCAGTATTGGGCGGAGAAAATGTTTTTGGAGCGAGGTGACGCTTGAAGGACTGGATCAATCAAAAAACATTTCATCTCCCGGAGGACACAGTGGTTGCGGTCGGAAAGTTTGACGGCGAACACCGCGGACACCAGAAAATCATTGCGACTATGCTGGACATTGCGCGGGAAAAACAGCTTAAGACGGCAATCTTTACGTTTGGAACGCCGCCGGCCGCCGTGATTTCCGGGCAGCGCCGACCGCAGATTTTGACCAATGAGGAAAGACGCGAAAAGCTGCATCAAGCCGGTATCGACTATATTGTGGAGTATCCGTTTGATGCGGAGATAGCCGCGATGGACGGTGAGGATTTCGTGCGGGAGATTCTGCTCGGTGCAATGCGCATGCGGGCCATTGTCGGCGGAGAAGACCTACGGTTTGGAAAAGCCGGCGCCATGAATGCGGAAAAGCTGCGGGCACTCGGCGAACGACTGCGGTTTTCAGTCTACATTATTTCCAAAGAGACTGCGGGCGGAGAAGAAATCAGCTCTACGCTGGTGCGCGAGGCACTTGCAGCCGGAGACATCCGAAAAGCCAACCTGCTTCTCGGCATGCCATATACGGCGGAGGGAGTTGTGCAGCACGGCAACGGAATCGGCAATCGTATTCTCGGCTTTCCGACCATCAATCTGCTTCTGAACGCCGAAAAACTGTTGCCACGCCAAGGGGTATATCAGACGGAGACAGTGCTGCCGGATGGCAGAACTTTTCGGAGCATCACAAATGTCGGAACCAATCCCAGCGTGGAACAGGACCATCTTTCTCATCGGCTGCGCCTCGAAAGTTTTCTTCTGGATTTTTCGGGTGACCTCTACGGCACCCACATTCGCCTACGCTTTCTCAAATTTATTCGACCGGAGAAGAAATTTGCATCGCTGACTGCATTAAAACAGCAAATCATGGCAGATTTGAGCTCGATTGATTGACAGTTTATCCTGTTTTATGCTAGTATAACCGCGTAGTTTAGCGCCCAAGGCTATGACTTCGGGGTACTCCGCCGAAGCCGCAGTTTCGGGTCAGACCAAGAAAGAAGGAGAACAAACATGATTACGAAAGAGAAGAAGGCAGAGCTCATCAAGGCATACGGCAGAAAAGAAGGCGACACGGGTTCGCCGGAGGTTCAGATTGCAATTCTGACCGAGCGCATCACGGAGCTCACCGAGCACCTGAAAGCGAATCCGAAGGATCACCATTCGAGAAGAGGTCTTCTCATGATGGTTGGTCAGAGAAGAAGCCTGCTCGGCTATCTGAAGAAGACGGATCTGGATGGTTACCGCGCTCTGATTGAGAAGCTCGGACTCAGAAAGTAATAAACAGGAAACTTTCTTGCTCAGGGTGGAATTTATTCCACCCTGTTGTTGTGTAAGAACAAAGAGAGTCGGAATCGGGAGAAGAACGGGAGAAGAAGAGGAGAAAACATGAGCAAAGAGTTTAAGAGCTATAGCATGGAACTTGCCGGCAGAATCCTGACGGCAGAAATCGGAAGAGTGTGCGCACAGGCGAACGGCGCTGTGCTGATGCACTACGGCGATACCGTTGTGCTCTCCACGGCAACCGCTTCGAAACAGCCGCGAGAGGGCATCGACTTCTTTCCGCTTTCCGTCGAATACAATGAGCGTCAGTATGCCGTCGGTAAAATTCCGGGCGGCTTCATGAAGCGTGAGGGCAAGCCCTCCGAGAATGCGATTCTGACAGACCGCGTCATTGACCGCCCGATGCGTCCGCTGTTTCCGAAGGATTACCGGAACGATGTGACGCTCGAGAATCTTGTAATGAGCGTGGATCCGGATTGCTCGCCCGAGCTCACGGCCATGCTCGGTACCGCACTCGCGGTCACCATCTCGGATATTCCATTTGACGGTCCCTGTGCGATGACGCAGGTCGGTCTGGTTGACGGCAAGTTCGTAATAAATCCGACCAACGCGGAAAAGAAAGTTTCCGATCTTCAGCTTACGGTCGCAAGCACGGCAGAGAAAGTCATCATGATTGAAGCGGGCGCAAAGGAAGTGCCGGAGCAGGTCATGATTGATGCGATTTTTGAGGCGGATAAGGTCAACAAGCAGCTCATCGAATTCTTTGCAAAGATTCGCGCAGAGATTGGCAAGGAGAAACACAGCTATGAGTCGGCTGCGATTCCGGAGGAGCTCTTTAGCGCAATTCGCGAGGTCATTCCGCAGGAAGAGATGGAAGTCGCTGTTTTCAACGATGATAAGCAGAGCCGGGATGCCGCGGTCGATAAGCTGACCGAGCGCTGCAAGGCAGCATTTGCCGAGAACGAGGAGTGGATTAAGCTCATTCCGGATGCAATGTATCAGTATGAGAAGAAGACCGTCCGCAAGATGATTCTGAAGGACCACAAGCGTCCGGACGGTCGTCAGATTACGGAGATTCGCCCGCTTGCGGCTGAGATTGACCTTCTGCCGCGCGTTCACGGTTCGGCGATGTTCACGAGAGGGCAGACCCAGATTCTGGATGTCTGCACGCTGGCACCTCTCTCCGAGGTTCAGAAAATCGACGGCTTGGATGTCGAAGTCAAGAATAAGCGCTACATGCACCAGTACAACTTCCCGTCCTACTCCGTCGGTGAGACGAGAGTTTCCAGAGGCCCGGGCAGAAGAGAAATCGGTCACGGTGCTCTCGCGGAAAGAGCACTGCTTCCGATGATTCCGAGCGAGGAGGAGTTCCCCTACGCAATCCGTTGCGTCTCCGAGACTATGGAGTCGAACGGTTCCACCTCCCAGGCATCTGTCTGTGCTTCGAGCCTTGCGCTGATGGCTGCAGGTGTTCCGATTGCGCGCCCGGTGGCCGGCATTTCCTGCGGTCTTGTGACCGGCGAAACGGACGATGATTATCTGGTGCTCACGGATATTCAGGGCCTGGAGGACTTCTTCGGCGACATGGACTTTAAGGTTGCCGGAACCGAGAAGGGCATTAATGCCATCCAGATGGACATCAAAATTCACGGCTTGACGCGCCCGATTATCGAAGAGGCAATCGCCAAGACGCGTGAGGCGAGAATGTACATTCTGAACCAGATTATGAATCCGGTCATCTCGGAGGCTCGCCCGGATGTGAGCCAGTACGCACCGAAGATTGTGCAGATTAAGATCGATCCGAAGAAAATCGGCGATGTGGTCGGCAAGCAGGGCAAGACCATCAACAAGATTATTGATGAGTTCGGTGTCACCATCGACATTGAGGAAGACGGCAGCGTGAATGTCGCGGGTCTCGACAGAGCGCAGATCGACAAGGCGGTGCAGACCATCAAGAACATTGTGACCGAGATTGAAGAGGGGCAGATTTTCACCGGCAAAGTCGTGCGTATTCTGGAGTTCGGTGCCTTCGTGAACCTGACGCCGAATAAGGACGGTATGATTCACATTTCGAAGCTCGCTGACCGCCGTGTCAACAAAGTTGAGGATGTCGTGAATATCGGTGACGAAGTGACCGTCAAGGTTATCAAAGTCGACCCCGTGAAAGACAGAATTGATTTGACGCTCCGCCCCTCTGATTTGAAGGCTGAAGCAAAGCAGGAGTAAGAGGATTAAGAAGGACAAGGAAATGGATAGAGAAGCATATCTTCAGGTATATCGCCACTCTCTGGCACATGTGCTCGCAAAAGCGGTCATTGAAATTTTTGGCAGAGAGAATGTGCAGTATGCAATCGGACCGCAGATTGCGGATGGATTTTACTACGACTTTGTATTGCCGAGAAATCTGACTCAGGATGATTTCCCGATGATTGAGAACAAAATGCGCGAGATTCTGAAGCGCAAAGAGGATTGGAGCGTGAAGGAGTACTCCCGCGACGAGGCGAGAGAACTGTTTCACGATCAGAAGTTCAAGACCGAGCTGATTGACGATCTCCCGGAGGATGCGGT
This sequence comes from Stomatobaculum sp., assembly GCF_057248925.1. Classification (NCBI taxonomy): domain Bacteria; kingdom Bacillati; phylum Bacillota; class Clostridia; order Lachnospirales; family Lachnospiraceae; genus Stomatobaculum; species Stomatobaculum sp. The sequence continues at coordinate 8,435 of NZ_DBHIHF010000022.1, read as the reverse complement.
TCTCACCGTATACTCGACCGGTGATGACTACCAGGATCTCTGCCGCGGTCCGCACGTTGCGAATTCGCAGGAGCTTCTCGGTGCGGCTTTTCAGATTAAGTCGGTTTCCGGTGCTTACTGGCGCGGCGACGAGAAGAGAGACCGTTTACAGCGGATTTATGTCTATGCTTTCCCGAGCAAGGAAGAGCTGAAGGCATATCTCACGCTGGTTCGGGAAGCCCTGGAGCGCGATCATAAGAAACTCGGCAAAGAACAGGAACTCTTCATGTTCGATGAGACCGCACCGGGTATGCCGTACTGGCTGCCGCGGGGCTGGAAGCTCTATCAGGCACTCTTAAAGTACAGCCGCGAGGTGCAGGCGCGCCACGGCTATACCGAGATTTCCGCACCGCTCATCAACAACAAAAAACTCTGGTTGATTTCCGGCCACTGGGCACACTACATCAACAACATGTTCATGGTGCCGGGCGTCTCCGGCTGGCTCGCAGCCGATGCCGAGATTCCGGGCGTGCTTGAAAATGCCTCGGAAGAGGACGGGGAGAAGAAGACCGTCAAGATTCAGGCGGGTTCTGTGCTTTACAATCGTGAAAATCTCGACACGATGGCAGCGAAGCCGATGAACTGCCCGAACGCGATGCTCACCTTCAAGCGGAAGAACCGCTCCTACAAAGAGCTCCCGATTCGTTATTCGGAATATGATGTGCTTCACCGCAAAGAAAAGTCCGGTCAGATGAACGGCCTGTTCCGCGTCCAGGAATTCCGTCAGGACGACGACCACACCTTCGTTGCGGAAAATCAGATTGAAGCGGAGATTGCGGATATCATTTCGATTGCGGATGAGGTCTATTCGACTTTCGGTGTGACCTACCGCGCAGAACTTTCCACGCGCCCGGACGATTTCATGGGTGACATCGAAGTCTGGAACCGCGCGGAGGCGGCTCTCAAGAAGATTCTCACCGACAAGTACGGTGAAGGCGGCTTTGAAATCAACGAGGGCGACGGCGCTTTCTACGGTCCGAAAATTGACTTGCAGATCAAGGACGCACTCGGCAGAGAGTGGCAGTGCGGAACGATTCAGCTGGACTTCCAGCTTCCGCATAACTTCGGCCTCAGCTATCAGGCGGCAGACGGTACTACGGCGATGCCCGTCGTCATTCACCGCGCAATCTACGGCTCACTGGAGCGCTTTATCGGCATCATCATCGAGAACTTTAAGGGTATTTTCCCGTTCTGGCTCTCGCCCTCTCAGGTCGGCGTTGTGCCGATTCGCGAGGAGCACAATGCATACGCAAAGCGCGTCTTCGATCTCTTACAGAAGAACGGCATTCGCGCCGAGGCGGATTACTCCGACCGGAACATGAAGGAGAAGATTAAGAACTATAAGCAGTTCAAGACGCCGTACATTCTGGTTCTGGGTGACCGCGAGGCGGCGGAGCAGACGGTTTCGATCAATGTCCGCGGCTCGAATAAGCAGATTCAGAATGTTCCGCTGTCCGTGTTCCTCGACATGTGCGACACGCTGAACGAAGAGAGATCGCTGGAACTCCTCAATGAGGTTCCGGCCGAGTATCAGAACGAGCAGTAAACAACCGTATTGACAGCAAATCCCGGGAGAGCAAACACTCCCGAGATTTGCTGTTTTCTGTTTGGATCGCACTGCGTTCAGTGAACCAAAAATATGAACAGCTGTCAAAAAAGTCCTTGCCTTTTATGTGTAGGTGTCGATAGAATATAAAAATACATGTATATCATTATTCTTGGATAACAAGAAGGAGCTTAGCTGATATGGGACACCGAAAGAACTGGCCGAAGCGCTTACTCGCAGGTTTACTCAGCACTGCCATGCTGACTTTGAATATGACCACCGCAATGCCTGCCTTTGCGGCAACCTCCGAGGAAGCGTTTCGAGAGGACGCTGAACTGGTGAACGACTTGGCGCTGTCCAAGGATGCACAGCGTAGGCTTCAGCGTGAATTGCAAGGGAGGTACAATGCGAGTCCTTCCGATGCAACGCCTTCCGATGCAAGCAAAAACATTGCGGAAGCGAAGACGGTAGGAGATATTCTTGCGGGTAATGTTCGCTGGGGGACACCGTCCAATGCCGCGCAAATTTTGCATACAACATTGGATGGGGTAGAGATTGAAGTCACGGCACCTGCCGGTGTATTGCCGGAGGGAGCAAACCTCCGCGCGCGTCACCTCACGGAAGAAGAAGAGAAAGAAGTGCTCGCCAAGATAGCCGAGCATGCGGACACAGAGGGAAAGACGGCGACTGCCCAATTCCTCTGCGATTTGAGTGTCTTAAATGCAGCCGGTGAGGAAATTCAGCCGGACAGCAGTAAGGGGGCGCTTTCGGTCTCTTTCCGGAATGTGAGTATCGTCTCCGCCGAAGTGTCGGATATGAAAACAGATAACGAAGACGCGAAGAGCGAAGGTGTCTCCGTGCTACACATCGACGACAAGCTCAATCAGGTTGAAACCCTTGAGGAAGGACTCGACGAAGAACTTCCGATTTTACAGGCTGAGACCGAACACTTTTCTCCCTTTGCGGTGATCAATTATCGCAGCGGAAGCACAACGCTCGGCATTGACTTTAAGTTGATCGACTATGACGGCGATGCTTCGAGAACCAGCTATAAGTTAAAAGAAGTGACAGTCAAGGATACCGTCGGCAGCGGCATTAGCTCCATCAACTTCGAAGTCGATAACGGCGGAATTTACACCTTGCCGAAAACCGGGACGACCGCTTCCGGCAAGAGTTACCGTACTATTACGGATATCCTGACGAACCATCAGTTTTATCAGATTGTCTTTACGACACCGCTGACCACAGCTGAGGCAAAGGACTTTATTGAGCAGAACTTAAAGTTTAAGCTGCCCTCGGCAGGTGCAAGCCAGCAGCTTAAGATCAATCTGGGTAACGGACAAAACAGTCTGCCGCCATCGGCTGACATCACAATCACAAAGCGCACCATTCCGAACCCGGTCGCCGGGGACAGTGCGGAGCACTACTATATGTATGTGCCGAGCAATGCAATCAGCTGGGCAGAGAGCTATAACAGCGCAAAGAGCTATTACCTGGAGGGCATGCAGGGCTATTTGGTAACCATCACCTCTCGCGATGAGGATTTGGCTCTGGATGCGATTACCACGCAGGCGGCTTGGTCCGGCGGCGCTCGCTTTCGCGGAATCAACGATGCGTCCTCCGTCCCCCACTGGTACAACAATTCCCTGCCTGCACCGGGCGTGTTCGCAAACCAGAATGTCAGCGGTAATTCCGGCCCAGCCGAGGACCGCACGTTTCGCTGGCAGTCCGGTCCGGAGACCAATATCGAGTATACCATGCAAGGTTTCGGCGCTCTCCACGGTGCGTACACCAACTGGAAACCCGGAGAGCCCAACTCCCTTCGTCTCTTGCTACAGGGCTACGAGAGCTGTATGCAGGTACACTACGGTTCCAAATGGAACGACTTGAGAAATCATTACAGCGGTGTACGCGGATTTTTCGTAGAGTTCAGCCGCTATAATCAGAGCGGTCAGAACAGCAATGATTCGGTTCCTGTGGTAACATCTCAAAAGGTAGTCGCACAGCGCAACGGTCAGACCTACTATTTCAGCAACTTGGACGATGCGGTGGAATGGTCCGGCCAGAACGGCAATGCGCCGCTCACCCTGCTTGGCGATACGACGCTGACCCGTGATGTTCCGGCGGGTGTCAGCATTAATCCGGACGGCAACACCATTACCGTTCCCGCGGGCGCGAATGTTGTGAACAACGGCACCATCGATTTGACGGATCCCTCGAGTCAGCTCCAGGTTCAGGGCTCCAACGGCAATATCAGCAATGCGGGAAACGGACAAATCACGCGGAAACTCACCGTCAAAATGAAGGATAGACACGTGACGGCGGGAGATGCGCTCACATGGGCGCTCACGGACGCGGTTGTCACCGGAAGCTTGATTGGAAATGACCGTGTCAGTGCCATCCATGTGGATTTTGACAACAGCTCTACGGCAGCGGAAAATCCCACCCTGCCGGTGACCGCTTCCGACCCGACAAGCTTTGACAACGGCACGAACGGCAGCAGAGCCCTCGGTACCTATATCATTACCTACCTGCCGGGTACCGTGACCAGAGATTCGCATCGCTATACCGTTAAATTTGCCGCAAACGCCCCGGCGGGCCGCACGGCGAGCGGTTCTATGCCGGATCGCACGGTAATGGGCGGTGTGAATGTGGATCTCACAAATCTCTTCAGCGTCGACGGTTTTGACTTTGCGGGCTGGACCGCATCCGACGGAAAGACGTACGGGAACGGTGCGACGCCGAAGGATTTGACGAAAACAAACAACGGGGTGATTACACTCACGGCCAACTGGTCGCCGAAGAACTATGCGATTCAATATACGACCAATGTGAATCCGAGTTCGCGTACCGCGGCACAGGCAGTGAATCCGAATACGGCGACTTCTTATCGTGTGAGCGACCCGAATGTGACGCTTGCGCCCATGACCTGGCCCGGCTATACCTTCCAGGGCTGGTATGAGAATGCCGCGCTCAGCGGAACGCCGGTCACGCAGCTTATTACGAGCGCGATTCCGGCGAAGAATCGGCACTACTATGCAAAGTGGACGCCGAAAAATTACACGCTGTCCTACCAGCTCAACGATACGCCGAGCACAGCTGCGGTGAATCCGAATGCGGGCTTCACTTCCTATACGGTGGAGACTGCAAATCACACGCTCGCCGCGCCTACCAGAACCGGCTACAACTTCCTCGGTTGGTATCGCGACGCAGGGCTCACGACGCCCGCACCGGCGGTCATCGAGACGGAGCAGGGCGACAGCAATCCGACCCGCATCTATGCGAAGTGGAGCACGCCGCTGCAGTACAGCATTACTTACCATATGAATGACAGCGCCGGGCAGCGGGCAAGCAATCCGGCGACAAACCCCGGCAGCTTCAATGTGACCAGCCCGAACATCAACTTTGCGAATCCGACGAGAAGAGGCTATACCTTCCTGGGCTGGTATACGAATCCCGGACTCACAACTCCGATTTCCGGAATCAACACGAGCAGTCCCGCGAATATGCACAACTTCGTCCTTTATGCGAAGTGGAGCAGTGCAAACAGCTATACCGTGCGCTATCACTTGAATGACAGCACACCGGCGGGACATCTCGCAAACAATCCGAATACGCTGACCAACTATACGGTGCTGGATTCGGACACAGCGCTTCGACCGGCGACGCGGCCCGGCTATACCTTCCTCGGCTGGTACGATAACCCCGGTTTTACGGGAAGCCCGGTTTCTACGATACGCACGGCGGATGCGGCGAATAAAGATTTCTATGCGAAGTGGGATACAACGCCGATTTCGTATCCGATTCGCTACCATCTGAATGACAGCACACCGGCCGGACACCCGGCGAGCAATCCGGCTGCGAATCTAACGAGCTACACAGTGCTCACGAACGGCAGCGGCACCATCAACGTGCTTCCGGCGCTCCGAAACGGCTATACCTTCCTCGGTTGGTATGACAATGCCGCGCTCTCGGGAACGCCGATTAGCAGCTTCTCTGCGATGGATGCGACGCCTAAGAACTTTTATGCAAAGTGGAGTGCGCCGAAAAGCTATACGGTGCAGTACAGCCTGAATGACGCTACCCCGGCAGGACACCCGGCGACCAATCCGAATACGGTTACGAGCTATACGGTGTTGGATTCGAATGTCACCCTGGCTCCCGCAATGCGCACCGGCTATGACTTTGAGGGCTGGTACGACAACGCTGCGCTCTCGGGTTCTCCGATTACCGGTTTCCGAACGAGCGATGCGGCGAACAAGCACTATTATGCAAAGTGGAGTGCACCGAAGCGCTATACGGTGAACTGGCATTTGAATGACAGTACCCCTACGGGACATTCGGCGACCAATCCGAACACGGTGGCAAGCTACACCGTTACGGATGCGAATGTCACAATTCAGCCTGCAACGCGGAACGGCTACAGCTTCCTCGGTTGGTACGACAATCCGAGCTTTACGGGAACTCCGGTCACGACCCTCCGCACCATGGATGCGGCAAACAAGAACTACTATGCAAAGTGGGATGCGACACCGATTTCATATCCGATCAACTATGTATTGAACGACGGCACACCGGCGGGACACGCGGCAACCAATCCGGTTGCGAATCTCACGAGCTATACGGTGCTGACAAACGGCAGCGGCAACATTAGCCTCTTACCCGCGCTTCGAAACGGTTATACCTTCCTCGGTTGGTATGACAACGCGAGCTTCTCGGGTTCTTCGATCAGCACCTTCCCCGCGTCGGACGCTGCCGCAAAGACTTTCTATGCAAAGTGGAGCAGCGCAAACAACTATACGGTGACTTACACGCTGAACGATGCGACGCCTGCGGGACACCCGGCGACCAATCCGAACACCGTGACAAGTTATACGGTGTTGGACGCAAATGTTACGCTCTCCCCCGCAACAAGGAACGGTTATGACTTCGAGGGCTGGTATGACAACGCGGCGCTTACGGGGTCCCCGATTACCGGCTTTTCGACGAGCGATGCGGAGAACAAGCACTACTATGCAAAGTGGAGTGCCGCAAAGAACTATGCCGTGCAGTGGAACTTAAATGACAGTGCGCCCGCGGGGCACCCGGCAAACAATCCGAACACCGTGACGAGCTACAGCGTTCTGGATGCGGATCTTGCCCTGCAGCCCGCTGCCAGAACCGGTTACGATTTCCTCGGCTGGTATGAGAATGCCGCGCTCAGCGGGTCCCCGGTCACGACACTTCGCACCGCGGATGCCGCGGATAAGCAGTACTATGCAAAGTGGAGTGCCGCAAAGACGTATACGGTGCAATGGAATTTGAATGACAGTGCACCTGCGGGACACCCGGCAAGCAACCCGAATACAGTTGCAAGTTATACCGTTTTGGATGCGGATATGACCGTGCGTCCGGCGACTCGCCCCGGTTATAGTTTCCTCGGCTGGTACGATAACCCGGGCCTCACGGGAACACCGGTAACGACCCTCCGCACCATGGACGCGGAGAATAAGAGCTACTATGCGAAGTGGGATACCACGCCGATTACCTACCCGATCACCTACGTGCTGAATGACAGCACGCCCGCAGGGCACCCGGCGACCAACCCGGCTGCGAATCTCACGAGCTACACGGTGCTCACAAACGGCGGCGGCAATATCAACGTGGTGCCCGCGCTTCGAAACGGCTATACCTTCGGGGGCTGGTATGACAATCCGAGCTTCTCGGGTTCTCCGATTAACAGCTTCTCGGCGATGGATGCTGCGCCCAAGACCTTTTATGCAAAGTGGAGCAGTGCCAACAGTTACACTGTCACGTATACGCTGAATGACGGCAGCCCCGCCGGTCACCCGGCGACCAATCCAAACACGGTGAGTACCTATACGGTACTGGATTCGCCTGTCACGCTGCAGCCGGCAACGCGAACCGGTTACGACTTCGAGGGCTGGTACGACAACGCGGGTCTCAGCGGCACGCCGATTACGGGTTTCAATCCCGCAGACGCCGAAAATAAGCACTACTATGCAAAGTGGAGTGCGGCAAAGAGCTATACGGTTCAGTGGAACCTGAATGACGGTACCCCGGCGGGTCACCCGGCGACCAATCCGAACACGGTTTCGAACTACACGGTCGAAGATACGGACATCACCGTCAACCCGGCCACCCGAAACGGCTATACCTTCCTCGGTTGGTATGACAACGCGGGCTTAACGGGTACGCCGGTAACGCGCATTCGCACCATGGATGCCGAGAACAAGCAGTACTACGCAAAGTGGAGTGCGGCCGACAGCTATACAATTGTATATACATTGAATGACGGAACACCGGCGGGACACCCGGCGGTGAATCCTAACACGGTCACGAGTTATACCGTACTCGACCCGAACATCACCCTGGCTCCGGCAACGCGCACCGGTTACGACTTTGAAGGCTGGTATGAGAACCCGGCATTCACGGGTTCCCCGGTCACGGGTTTCCCGGTGAGCGATGCGGCAAATAAGCATTTCTATGCGAAGTGGAGCGCGGCAAAGAACTATACGGTTCAGTGGAACCTGAATGACGGCACCCCTGCGGGACATCCGGCGACCAATCCGAACACGGTTTCGAATTACACGGTCGAAGATGCGGATATCACAATCAATCCGGCAACGCGAACCGGCTATGGTTTCCTCGGCTGGTATGACAACGCGGGCCTCACGGGAACACCGGTTACGAGCCTTCGCACCATGGATGCCGAGAACAAACAGTATTATGCAAAGTGGAGCAGCACGCCGATCTCCTATCCGATTGTATATACACTGAACGACGGAAGCCCGGCGGGGCACCCGGCGACCAACCCGGCTGCGAACCTCACGAGCTATACGGTGCTCAC
>NZ_DBHIHF010000021.1:0-41483 GCF_057248925.1 Stomatobaculum sp. | reverse complement strand
ACAGTTCGCCGGAGGAATTATTTCAGACTGTCCTACTTGATCTTGCAATCTAGCATTTTTTTTCTTGCGGGGCGGACGCAGCGCGTAGCGGGCCAGAAGAGGCCGGAAGGCAGAGGGGAGTGCCAGCTTTTCGAGCTCGGTGCGCGTCACGAAAATGCCCGCGCGTGCGTTCTCCTTGCGGTTCCGGTGTGCGGACACAGCCGAGAGCGGCTCCGCAATCTGTACCTCAAAGGCGCTCATGTGCCACTCGATATGTGTGAAGACGTGCTGAAAGGCAGGGAGTGAACGAATGCGGAGCGGCGTGAAGCCGCGCGCCTTGACCGCCTGTAGGACTTCCTCTTCGGAGAGCGCGCCGGGAAGCCCCGGAAATTCGTACATCCCCGCGAGCAGACCCTTCGAAGGCCGCTGCTGTACATAGAAACGCTCTCCGTCCCGGAGCACGAGGAGGGTGCGCACTTCGACGCGGCGGGGTTTTTTCGGCGCACGGTGCGGAAGTTCGGTCTCGATGCCGAGGCGGTGGGCGTCGCACTGCGCCGCAATCGGACAGCGCTCGCAGAGCGGCGCGCCGTTCGGAATGCAGATCAGTGCGCCGAGTTCCATGAGCGCCTGGTTAAAGTTCGCGACCGGAAAGGTCTTACGGTCGGTGTAGACCAGCTGCCAGAGCAGATCCTGCAGGCGCTCGGTAAAGGCCTGTTTGACCGCCGGCTCCATGATATCGTCCGCGCAGGCCGTGAGACGCGAAAAAACGCGGAGCACATTGCCGTCGACCGCGGGGACGGGGACATTGTAGGCAATCGAGGCGATGGCGCCTGCCGTATAGGGGCCTATGCCGGGGAGCTTTTTCAGTTCCAGCGGATCCACCGGGAGTTCGCCGCCGTAGTCGCGGAGCAGAACCTGTGCGCATTTTTTGATGTTGCGCGCGCGGGTGTAGTAGCCGAGCCCCTCCCAGAGGCGAAGCAGCTGTTCATCGGGACAGGCGGCAATTGCGGCGACGGTGGGCAGAGCGGTCCGGAAGCGGACAAAGTAGTCTTTGACCGCCTCCACCCGTGTCTGTTGTAGCATAATCTCGGAAATCCAGACATCTTCCGGATTTCCGGTGTCCCGCCAGGGGAGAGAGCGCTTGTTTTCCTGATACCAGTGCAGAAGCAGTTCCGCCTCCGCGCCGCTTTGTAATGCCATGGTGAGAGCCTTTCCGGTTTCGACTGAGAAGTTACGGTATCTATTGTAGCACGCCGCTTCCCCTGCGGAGTAGAATTCCGAAATTCGGAAGAGAGTGGTTTGAGCGCCCGCAAAAGTCCGTCGCGTCCCTTGAATTCGTCCACGACTTTGTTTAGAATAATGACAGAAACTTTTAAACGTCGTCTTCTTTAGAAAGGGAGGTAGCGGTTATGGCATTGGTCACTTCGACTGAGATGTTCCGGAAAGCTTATGAGGGCGGTTACGCCATCGGTGCATTCAATGTCAATAATATGGAAATTGTTCAGGGTATCACGGAGGCTGCGGCAGAGCTCAAGTCCCCGGTGATTCTGCAGGCTTCGGCGGGTGCGAGAAAGTACGCGAACTCGATTTACCTCGTGAAGCTCGTTGAGGCAGCGGTGGAGCTCCATCCGGAGATTCCGATTGTACTGCACCTGGATCACGGCGCAGACTTTGCGACCTGCAAGGACTGCATTGACGGCGGCTTTACTTCGGTCATGATTGACTATTCGGGCCACAGCTTCGAGGAGAACATCGCCGAGACCAAGAAGGTCGTTGAGTACGCACACGCACACGGCGTTGTGGTCGAGGCTGAGCTCGGCACGCTGGCGGGCGTGGAGGATGATGTCCGCGTCGAAGAGGGAATGTCCTCCTACACGAGACCGGAAGAGGTTGAGGAATTCGTGAGCCGCACGGGCTGCGACTCCCTCGCAATCGCAATCGGCACGAGCCACGGCGCTTACAAGTTCAAGCCGGGCACCAAGCCGCAGCTGCGCCTCGACATCCTCGAGGAAGTGAAGAAGAGACTGCCGGGCTTCCCGATTGTGCTGCACGGCGCATCTTCCGTCCCGCAGGAGTATGTGAAGATTATCAACGCAAACGGCGGTCAGCTGAAGGATGCCATCGGTGTGCCGGAGGATCAGCTTCGCGAGGCAGCGAGAAGCGCAGTCTGCAAGATTAACATCGACTCCGATCTGCGTCTCGGCATGACGGCGGGCATTCGTCAGCACTTCAACGAGCACCCGGATCACTTTGACCCGAGACAGTATCTCGGTGACGGCAGAGCCAATGTCAAGGCGATTGTCGCACACAAGATCACGGAAGTTCTGGGATCGAACAACAGAATCTAAGCAGTCGGAAGCAAATCAGAGACAGAAGAGAGGCGTTTTACATGGCAGAAAAGAATCTTGACTGGGGAAACATTGGCTTCGCCTATCGCGTGACGGATCAGCGCTACGTTTCCAACTATAAGAACGGCGCGTGGGATGAGGGCGGTCTCACGGCAGATGCGACCGTGTGCATTTCGGAGTGCGCGGGCATCCTGCAGTACTGCCAGGAGGTCTTTGAGGGTCTCAAGGCATACCGCACCGAAGACGGCAGCATTGTGACCTTCCGCCCGGATATGAATGCGAAGCGCATGGCGGATTCGGCGCGCTATCTGGAGATGCCGGCGTTCCCGGAGGAGAGATTCCTCGAGGCGGTGGATATGGTTGTCAAGGCGAATGCGGACTGGGTTCCGCCCTATGGCAGCGGCGCTTCTCTGTATCTGCGCCCCTATATGTTCGCGAGCGGTCCGGTGATCGGCGTGAAGCCGTCGGATGAATATCAGTTCCGGCTGTTTGCGACGCCGGTGGGCCCGTACTTCAAGGGCGGCGCAAAGCCGACCACGCTCTGCGTGAGCAAGTACGACCGCGCGGCACCGCACGGCACGGGTCACATCAAGGCCGGACTCAACTATGCGATGAGTCTGCATGCCTATGTGGACGCACATGCGCACGGCTTTGACGAGAACATGTACTTAGACGCTGCGACCAGAACTTATATCGAGGAGACGGGCGGCGCAAACTTCCTCTTTGTGACGAAGGACGGCGTACTCGTGAGCCCGAAGTCGGATTCGATTCTGCCCTCGATCACACGGCGCTCCCTCCTTTACATCGCGGAGCACATGCTCGGCATGAAGACGGAGCACAGACCGGTGAAGTTTTCCGAGCTGAAGGACTTTGCGGAGGCGGGTCTCTGCGGCACGGCGGCGGTCATCAGTCCGGTGGGACGCGTGATCAACGGCGATGAAGTCATTGACTTGCCGTCCGGACGAGAGAAGATGGGGCCGGTGTTGCAGAAGCTCTACGATACGATCACAGGCATTCAGGCGGGTCATATCGAAGGCCCGGAGGGCTGGATTCGCAAGATTTGCTGAATCGGCTGACAACAGAACAGGAAATGACAGAAGTCCCCGCGCGAACTTGTTTCGGCGGGGATTTTTTATTCGGAGAGGAGTGTCTGTGCAGGAGAGTTTTTCGTTTGGGCCGGTGTTTGACCGGAACAGCAAAATTTTGATTCTCGGGAGTTTTCCCTCGGTGCAGTCCCGCGCGGCGGGGTTCTACTATGCAAATCCGCAGAACCGATTCTGGCGTGTGCTCGCGGCGGTCTATCAGGAGGCTGTGCCGGAGACGGTGGAGGAGAAGCGCGCGCTGTTGCTCTCGCACGGGCTTGCGCTCTGGGATGTCCTGGAGCGCTGCGAAATTCAGGGCTCGAGCGATGCGAGCATACGCGCGGCCGTGCCGGCCCGGATCGAGACCGTCACGGATTGCGCCGACATCCGCCGCGTCCTCGTAAACGGCGGCACGGCGGCAAAGTACTACGCGCGCTATCTGGAGGCAAAGACGGGCATTCCGGCCGTGTGTCTGCCCTCGACGAGTCCGGCGAACGCGAGTTACCGCTTAGAGCGTCTCACGGAACTCTGGGGGAAAGCGCTTCGCGCGGAGGAGGCTTAAATGCAGCAGATTTATGTTTTTTTACAGCGCTGGCATTTGGAGGTCGCGGCTGTGCTCGGGTTTCTGCTCGACCGGCTGCTCGGCGACCCGGAGAGTTGGTACCATCCGGTGCGCGCAATCGGCAGTCTGGTGCGGGAACTCGAGCGGCGGCTCTATCCGAAGGCGGGGCCGCCGGTCGCCGCGTTCTGGAACGGCCTTTTTCTCTGGCTCTGCTGTGTCGGGGCGGTCGGCACTGTCGTTTTTTTCCTCACGGCGGGACTTCGCAGGACATTCTTTCCGCTCGGCTTTTTGTTTGAGATCCTTTTGTCCTACCAGCTTCTTGCGGCGCGCTGCCTCCGGGACAGCGCCGCAAGGGTCGCGCAAGCTCTTCGGGAGGACGGCCTCGCCGCGGGGCGAAGGGCCGTGTCTTATATTGTCGGCCGGGACACGGAAGCGCTCGATGAGGCGGGCGTCATCCGCGCGACGGTCGAGACGGTCGCGGAAAATTTGTCCGACGGCGAGGTGGCGCCGCTTTTTTATCTGTTGTTATTCGGCGTGACGGGCGGCTGGGTCTATAAGGCCGTGAATACGATGGACTCGATGCTCGGTTACAAAAATGCGCGCTACGAGCTCTTCGGCAGAGTCGCGGCGCGCATGGATGATGTGTTCAACTGGATTCCGGCCAGAATTGCGGCGCTTCTTCTGATTGCCGCGGCGGCAATCACGGGGCAGGACGCGAGAGCGGCCGCCCGCATTTTTCGGCGAGATCGCTACCGGCACGCGAGCCCGAATTCCGCGCAGACCGAGAGCGTGATGGCGGGGGCGCTCCGTGTGCGGCTCGCGGGGCCTGCCTCTTACTTCGGCGAGCGCAAAGAAAAGCCCTACATCGGCGATGCAGGGCGTGAAATCGAGACAGAGGACATTGCGCGGGCAAACCGTATGCTCACCGTAGCGTCCCGGCTCGCGCTGCTTTTCTTTTTGGCGCTCCGGTTTGTTTGCCGTGCGATAGCGGCAAAGCTTGTCATCAGCCTGCAGAGCGCTGCGGTGTTGCTGCCCCTGTTATTTTAAGCGGAAGCTCACATGCAGCCCCTCGGTGCGTTTCTCGAAGAGATTCGTGGAGTCGATGAAGGGGACAAATTTCTTGAACTGGAAGTTCCGGACGTCAAAGTCGGGGAAGCGCTTATTCAAGAAATTGCCGAGCTGGCTCGAGGCAATCCAGCCGTCGTCGTCGGAATTTTCCTCCCAGATCTGAATGAGAGCCTTCCGAACCGCCTTGAGGCGCATACCCATACCGGAGGAGTCGGCGGAAGCGGCGGCTTTGTCACTGTGATCGCTCTCGACGGTCTTCTCCGCGGCCGCGGGCAACGCAGAATTCGGCTGGTTTGCGCGATACAGAAGATCGATATAGGAGAACTTACTGCAGGCGGAGATGAAGCTCTTCGGGGTTTTCTGTTCGCCCATGCCGAGCACATAGATTTCAGACTCGCGGAGACGGGCGGCGAGGCGGGTAAAGTCGGAATCCGAGGAGACGATGCAGAAGCAGTCAAAGCGGTTCTGGTACAGAAGATCCATCGCGTCAATGATGAGCGCCGAGTCCGAAGAGTTTTTGCCGGAGACATTGGAATACTGCTGGATGGGCTGAATCGAGTTGTCGAGAATCACCGTGCGCCAGCTGGTCATCTGCGGCATGGTCCAGTCACCGTAAATGCGTTTGATGTTCACGCTCCCGAGATTATTGGCCTCCGAGAGGACAATCGGCAGGTATTTCGGGGCGATGTTCTCGGCATCAATCAGCACGGCGACACGGCGCTCGTGATCGTCATTGTTCATGGAAAAGTCCTTTCTGTTTTGACATAGTTGCCAAAGCTGCGATATAATAATATCCCCTATTACCATAGGGAAAAGTATTTAATGATACGGTTATTATAAGAAAGAGGGATGAAATTGTCCATAAAAAAGTGGAAAGGAGCGCTTTTTGCGCTGGGGATGGGAATTGGACTTGCTGCAAGCTTGCCGGGCAGTGCACACGCAGCGGAGACGAAACTGATGCAGACCGTGGAAACGACACTGCAGCCGGACAGCGTGGCGCTTCCCCGCCGGGCAGATTACGGCTATACCGAGGAAGATGTCGACAAGGCGGTGGACCGTCTGCTCTCCTATGAGACGGACCCGATTCGTCGGGATATCCGGCGGCAGCTGTACCGAAACAGCGTCTGGTACAGCCCGGAGAATCAGTATGTCGACAACAACGGGAAGCCCTACCTCCAGATCTATGAGGGCGCGGCCACAAACCGGAAGCAGCTGAGCTATGAACTCCTGTCCGGGCTCGCGTTCTTCCCGAACGCCCGGGTCATACTGAATACCCGGGACAGGCGCATTCTTGCCGGTGTTGAGCTAAACCGCCCGTTTACCGAGGGAGAGGCATATCGGAATTATCAGAGCCTGGTTCGTCTCCTCGGCGTGGTCGACGAGGTCAAGGCAGAGACCGCCGGAAAGAGCGCGCGCGACAAGGCACAGTGGATTTGTGATTATGTGGCCGGTCGCCTGAATTACGATTTCACGGTACAGCAGAACAGCTTGCAGGATGCTGTCGGCTCCCGGAAAACCGCCTGCGTCGGCTATAACGGCCTTACGGAACTCCTGTTCCGCAGCGTGGGCCTCTCCTATGTCAGCATGGTTGCGACCAGCAGGGAGAACGGCATCATGCATATTTTCGGCACATCCAAGATAGCTGACAGATGGCTGATTTTTGACACCACGAACTATGACAGCGAGAACGGCGTCTATGATAAGAGCTACATTTTCTCGGAACTCGAGCATGAGGAGCTGAATTACCGGGATTTTAATCTCCTGCAGAGCGAGCGGCTGAACTGATGGACCTCTTTGACTACATGCGGGAGAATGCGCTTCGGCAGGAAGCGCCGCTGGCCGTCAGAATGCGGCCGCAGAGCCTCGAAGAAATTGCGGGGCAGGCGCACATTCTCGGCAGCGATAAGCTTCTCTATCGGGCGGTCAAGGCGGATGCCGTCGGCTCGATCATACTCTACGGCCCGCCCGGCTGCGGGAAGACCACGATTGCGGAGGTCATCTCCCGCGAGACACAATCGGATTTTTGCCGTCTGAATGCGACGACGGCCGGCAAAAAAGAGATGGAAGAAGTGGTTCAGCGCGCCAGGGAGAATTTCGGGCGCGGCAGGCGCACCACGCTCTTTGTCGACGAGATTCACCGCTTTCACAAGGGACAGCAGGACTTTCTGCTCCCCTATGTCGAGGACGGCACGATTGCGCTGATCGGTGCGACGACCGAGAATCCCTTTTTTGAGGTCAATGCGGCACTGCTCTCGCGCTCCCGCATCTTTGAATTAAAGTCGCTTGCGGCGGCGGATATCGCAGCACTGCTTCGCCGTGCCATGGCGGACAAGGAGCGCGGTTACGGCAACTGGAGCGCCGAACTCACGGAGGAGGCCTGCGCCTTTCTTGCGGAAGCCGCCGCGGGCGATGCGAGAACCGCCCTGAATGCGCTCGAGCTCGGGATGAAGACCACGGCGCCGGAGAGCGACGGCTGCATTCGCATCACGCTTTCCGTCGCGGAGGACTGCATTCAGAAGCGCGTCATCCGCTACGACAAGGACGGCGATAACCATTACGACACGGTCTCTGCCTTCATCAAGAGTATGCGGGGCTCCGATCCGGACGCGGCAGTCTATTACCTCGCGCGTATGCTCTACGCGGGGGAAGACCCGCGCTTCCTCGCGCGGCGCATTGTGATTTGTGCGGCGGAAGATGTGGGAAATGCCGACCCGATGGCGCTGGTCGTCGCGGAGAGCATGGCCGCGGCGCTGGATCGCATCGGTATGCCGGAGGGAAAGCTCTTGCTCAGTCAGGCCTGCCTCTATGTCGCGAGCGCGCCGAAATCCAATGCGGCGACGACGGCGATTTTTTCGGCGATCGAGCTTGCGGAGCGCACGGCTACGGCGCCGATTCCGCCCTATCTGCAGGATGCGCATTACCGCGGGCATGAGCAGCTCGGCCGGGGCGTGGGCTACCGGTATCCGCACGACTACCCGGGCAACTATGTGACACAGGACTATTTGCCGGAGACACTCCGCGGGACGGTTCTTTACGCGCCGAGTGATAACGGAAAGGAAGCCGAAATCAAAGCGCGTCTCGCAGCCCTGAAAGCGGCGGGAGAGGAGAAGCATGGCGGAAGAAAGACTTGAGCATCTGAGCCTTACGGAACTCCGGGAACTCGCAAAAGAGCGCGGGTTGCACGGCGTTACGGGACTCCGGAAGCAGGAACTCGCGGAGAAGCTGGCGGCTTTGTCGCGCACGCGGGTGCAGCAGGCGGTCGCGGAACTGCCGGACAGCCTGCGCGACGCGGCGGACGGCGGGACCCTCGCGTCCGGTTTACTGGAAATTGTGAGCGAGGGCGGCTTCGGGTTCCTGCGCTCGGCAAATTATCTGCCGGGCGAGGAGGATGTCTATGTGTCGCCCTCGCAGATACGGCGCTTTCGCCTGAGAACCGGAGATCTCGTGACCGGTGTGAAGCGCCTTCGCGGCGAAAAAGAGCGCTACAGCGCCCTACTCTATGTGAACACGG
The DNA here is from genome assembly GCF_057248925.1 of Stomatobaculum sp. Lineage (NCBI taxonomy): Bacteria > Bacillati > Bacillota > Clostridia > Lachnospirales > Lachnospiraceae > Stomatobaculum > Stomatobaculum sp. The sequence goes on along the minus strand of NZ_DBHIHF010000021.1, from coordinate 32,933 downwards.
TAAACGGCGTCCGCGCGGCAGAGCTTAGGCGTGCGAATTTCGAAGATATGACACCGGTCTTTCCGGACAGGCGCATTCCGCTCGCGACCGGCGATAAGAGCCCGCTCGCGCTCCGGGTCGTCGATCTGATTGCGCCGATCGGCAAGGGACAGAGAGGCCTCATTGTCGCGCCGCCGAAGGCCGGCAAGACGACTTTGCTCAAGGAAATCGCCAAGGCAGTCCGGAAAAACGCGCCGGAAATCCATCTGATTGTGCTCCTGATTGATGAGAGACCGGAGGAGGTCACGGACATCAAGGAGTACATTGCGGACCCGGAAGTCGAGGTCATCTACTCGACCTTTGACCGGGAGCCGGAGCAGCACCGAAGAGTCTCCGAAATGGCGATTGAGCGGGCGCGCCGCATCACCGAACAGCACGGCGATGTCATGATACTGCTCGACTCGATTACACGCCTTGCGCGCGCCTATAACCTTACGGTCACGCCCTCGGGGCGCACGCTCTCGGGCGGTCTGGATCCGGCCTCGCTCTATATGCCGAAGCGCTTTTTCGGCGCGGCGCGAAACATGCGGGAGGGCGGCAGCCTCACCATTCTGGCGACGGCGCTCATCGAGACCGGCAGTCGCATGGACGATGTGATCTATGAGGAGTTTAAGGGCACCGGCAATATGGAACTCATACTGGATCGCCGACTCGCGGAGCGGCGCATTTTTCCGGCGATCGATGTGGCGCGGAGCGGAACCAGACGGGAGGAACTCCTGCTTCGTGCGGCGGAGAGAGAGGGGGTCGCAAGACTCCGGAATCTCCGGGGCGGCGGGACAAACGAGGCACAGACCGAGGCGATTCTCAGACTGTTTCGGGAGAGCACGGACAACAAAGCGCTGCTCGGTAGGCTCGCGGACTCCAAATAAAAGCTGTTTCCGGGCTTGCAGCGGCAGAGAAAGCATGCTATACTGTGAAAGCTGTTTTTCAATGGGAATGGGAACGGAAAAGCGGTTCGCCGCTTTCATCAATATCAAGTTAAAGCGAGGTGAAACAAATGAAAGAGGGAATCCATCCGAATTACTACCAGGCTACGGTGACCTGCAACTGCGGCAACACCTTTGTGACCGGTTCGACGAAGCCGGAGATTCACGTTGAGGTGTGCTCCAAGTGCCACAGCTTCTACACCGGTCAGCAGAAGACCGCCGGCGCGCGCGGACGCATTGAGAAGTTCAACAAGAAGTACGGCGTGAAGGGCGAGTAAAAAATAAACAGGGGACAGGGGCTGAGGGTATCACTCAGCCCCTGTTTTACGTTTGAGAGAGGAGGCGACAAAATGGCAAGACAAAAATATTCCGGCATCGGCGGACAGGCGATTCTGGAAGGCATCATGATGAAAAACGGAGAGTACTATGCCTGCGCGGTGCGGCGGGAAGACGGCAGCATTGCGGTGGACAAACAGCGCTATGTGAGTCTCACGGACCGGTATCCGCTGCTTCGCCTGCCGTTTGTGCGGGGCATCTTCAGCTTTGCGGACTCGATGATACTCGGCATGCGGGCGCTGAACTGGTCGGCCGAGATCTATGCGGGCGGCGGCGAGGGCGCGGCGGAGGAAGAGCCCTCGAAATTTGAGGCTTTTCTCGAAAAGACCTTCGGCGAAAAGGCGATGAAGGTGATGATGGGCGTGATCATGGCCTTTTCCTTTCTTGTTGCGATCGGTATTTTCATGCTGCTGCCCATGTTTCTCGCGCGGCTGTTAAAGAGAGTCATCGCGAGCGAGACGCTGATTGCGGTGCTGGAGGGCGTGTTCCGCATTCTGATTTTCATTCTCTACATCAAGGCGATTTCGCGGATGGAGGACATACACCGCACCTTCATGTACCACGGCGCCGAGCATAAGTGCATCAACTGCGTGGAGCACGGACTTCCGCTCACGGTCGAAAACGTGATGAAGAGCTCCAGAGAGCACAAGCGCTGCGGGACCAGTTTCATCCTGATTGTGATGATGATTTCGATTCTCTTCTTTATTGTGATACGGCCGGAGACCCTCTTGCTCCGCGCGGTCTCGCGCATCCTCTTAATGCCGGTCATTGCGGGTGTCTCCTATGAGTTTCTCCGCTTTACGGGCACGCATGATTCGGCGTTCGTGAACGCGCTGAGCCGTCCCGGCATGTGGATGCAGGGCCTTACGACGCGGGAACCCACGCCCGATATGGCGGAAGTCGCGATGCAGGCCGTCGAAGCGGTTTTTGACTGGAAGGACTATCTCCGGAAGAACTTCGGCACGGTGTTTCCGGAAGACGAGGCGAGCGCATGAGTGCCGAGAGCCTTCGGGAGGCAGAGCGCCGCGGGGCAGCGTACCTCGCGGCGGCGGGCAGAGAAGAAGCCGCGCAGACTGCGCGGCTTCTTCTCTGCCATATTCTGGGACTGGATTTCACGGGCTATATTCTTGCGCGCGAGCGGGAACTCCCGGCGGAAGCGGCGCGGCGCTATGAGCAACTGTTGACGCGGCGGGCACAGGGCGTGCCGTTACAGTATCTGACAAGGGCGCAGAATTTTTGCGGGCTTGAACTCTATGTGGACGAGCGCGTGCTGATTCCGCGCTACGACACGGAGTGCTTGGTCGAAGTAGTGCTGCGGGACCGGAGAGAGGGAAGCTTACTCGATCTCTGCACCGGGAGCGGCTGCATTCCGCTGGCGCTCTTAAAACGCGGCGGGTTCCGCGCGGCGCTCGGCGCGGACATCTCGGCAGAGGCGCTCGCAGTCGCGGAAATAAACCGTGCGCGGACGGGGCTGCCGCTTTCGCTCCGGCGCTCGGATCTCTTTTCGGAGATTCCGGAGCGCTTTGACGTCATCACGGCGAATCCGCCCTACATCGAGAGCGCGGAAATCGAGACACTGAGCGTTGAGGTGCGCGAGCATGAACCGCGGCTTGCGCTCGACGGCGCGGCGGACGGGCTCGCCTTTTACCGGCGGCTTGCGGCGGAGAGCGGCGCGCACCTCACGGACGGCGGCAGCCTGTATCTTGAGATCGGCGCGTCGCAGGGCGCAGCGGTGGCGGCGCTCCTCGAAGCGGCCGCGTTTTCGGACATACAAATCATTCAGGATCTCGCCGGACGGGATCGCGTTGTGAAAGGGACTTTTCATGGTAGAGGGACATCTCAGGGAAACGCTGCGCCGCTATGAGGAAGTGATGGTCGAACTCGCCGCGCCGGAGACACATGAGGACAGTGTGCGCTTGCAGCGCCTTTTGAAGGAACAGGCGGAACTGTCGCCTCTGGTCGCCTGTATCGAGGCGCTGCAGCGCGCGGAAGGACAGGAGGCAGAGGCACTCTCGTTGCTCGAGACCGAGCGGGACGAGGAGCTTCGCCAGCTCGCCAAAGAAGAATTGCAGGAAGCGCGGCAAGAGAAAGCGCGGCACGCGGCAGAGCTGAAGGAACTGCTTTTGCCGAAGGACCCGAACGATGAGAAAAATGTGGTGCTCGAGATTCGCGCGGGCGCGGGCGGCGACGAGGCCGCACTCTTTGCGGCAGAGCTCTTCCGCATGTATCGGCAGTATGCGGAAAAGCGCGGCTGGAAGGTAGAAATTGATGACATTCACGAGAGCGGGCTCGGCGGCATCAAGGAGGTCATCGCGACCGTGCGCGGACAGGGGGCGTTCTCTCGGCTCAAGTTTGAGTCGGGTGTGCACCGCGTGCAGCGCGTGCCGGCGACCGAGGCAGGCGGCCGCATCCACACGAGCACGGCGAGCGTGGCCGTGATGCCGGAGGCGGAGGAGGTTGATGTGCAGCTCGACATGAAGGATGTGCGGATTGACGTGATGCGCGCGTCCGGAAACGGCGGGCAGTGTGTCAATACGACGGACTCGGCAGTGCGTCTCACACATTACCCGACCGGCATTGTGATCTACTCGCAGACCGAGAAATCGCAGTTGCAGAACAAAGAAAAGGCGTTCCGCCTGCTCCGCAGTAAGCTTTACGCACTCGAACTCGAGCGGCGGCAGGCCGAGACCGCCGAGGCACGGCGCGCGCAGATCGGGACGGGAGACCGCTCGGAAAAAATCAGAACCTATAATTTCCCGCAGGGGCGTGTGACCGACCACAGAATAAAGCTCACGCTTTACAGCATTGACCGCGTGATGGACGGCGATCTCGACGAAATTCTGGATGCGCTGCTTCACGCTTCGCGTGCGGCGGAGCTCGCGGGCAGAGCCGACTTGGAAAGCGCTGGAAAAGAAAACGGGAATTCGTTATGATGAGAACAGTATCGCGAGATTAACCTAAGGGGGAGAGGACTATGAACGGGACAAAACCGGATTTGGAAGCGCTCTACGGCGAGGAGAGCGCGCGGGCAAGAAAACGCTATGAGCATCTGCGGGAAAAGTACACGGAGGAATTCGGCGCGGCGGATCTTCGCTACTTTTCTTCTCCCGGCAGAACAGAGATTATCGGCAATCACACGGATCACAACGGCGGCAAAATTCTGGCGGGCAGCATTACGCTCGACACCGTCTGTGCGGCTGCGCCGACCGACGACGGCGTCATCACGATTGTGAGCGAAGGCTACCGCCCGGTCTCGGTCGACACCAAGGTACTTTCGGCTACCGCAAAGGAGGACGGCTCGAAGTCTCTGGTCGCGGGAATCGCAGAGGCGGCGGAGAACTTCGGCTACAAAGTCGGCGGTTTCCGCGCCTATGTGACGAGCGAAGTCATTGCGGCGGCCGGTGTCTCGAGCTCGGCTTCGTTTGAGATGCTGGTCTGCACCATCCTGAATGCCTTCTACAATGACGGTAAGATGAGTATCGCGGACTATACGCGCATGGGGCAGTATGCCGAAAACCACTGGTGGAACAAGGCGTCAGGCCTCATGGACCAGATGGCCTGTGCAGCGGGCGGCGTGATTTTCCTCGATTTCTCGGAGGGCGTCCGCTATGAAACCATTGATTTTTCCTTTGAGAAGTACGGCCTGGATCTCTTCATTGTGAACACAGGCAAGGGACATGCGGATCTGACCGAAGAGTACTCCGCAATTCCGCGGGAGATGTATGCGGTCGCGGAGAAGCTCGGCGAGAGCCGCCTTGCCGATGTGCGGGAGCTGACCTTGCTCACGACACTTCCCGGTGTCCGTGAAAAGCTGGGTAACGACAGAGCGCTGCTCCGCGCCCTGCACTTCTTTGAGGAGGAAAAGCGCGTCGATGAGGCGCGGGAGGCGGTTATGAACGGTGACAGCGACAAACTCCTGCGGCTCATGGGAGAGAGCGGCAAGTCCTCCTACGAGTGGTTGCAAAACGCCTACTGCACGGAGAACCCGAAGGAGCAGCCGATTCCGCTGGCGCTCTGCCTGACCGAGCTCTTCTTAAAGCGCTGCGCGCGCGGCACCTGCCGCATCCACGGCGGCGGCTTTGCGGGTGTGATTATGGCGATTTTGCCGCGCGAAGAGCGGGAAGATTACACGGCCTTTCTCTCGCAGTACTTCGGCAGGGAGAACATCTACCGCATGGGTCTCAGACGCTTCGGTGCGGTTGAGGTCGACTTCTAAGCGCAGTGCACAAAAACGAATTAGAATAATTGTGCAATATATATAAAAACCTTGCGGCATTGCGGAGAATCGTACGGACGCTTGCAAGATTTTTGCGGGATAGAATAGGATTTTCTAGAGATAGTATAGAAAATCCTATTTTTTTTTGTGCCGATACTTGGTATTCTTTACTCATCAACGGGAGTGCGGAGAACGCATCCGAAATGAGGAGGAGTCAGATATGAAGAAGGCAATTAGCATCATTGCAGCTGTGGCGATGGCTACCACAATGCTGGCAGCTTGCGGCGGCGGCAAGAGCGAGAGCAGCAGCGCAGCGAGCACGGCAGCGGCAGGCAGCGAGAGCGCTGCAAGCGGCAATATGACCGCAGTCGCAAACAAGGATAAGCCCCTGGTCTGGTACAACCGCCAGCCCTCGAACAGCTCCACCGGCGAACTGGACAAGGATGCGCTGCACTACAACGACAAGACCTACTATGTCGGCTTCGACGCAAATCAGGGCGCTGAGCTGCAGGGTCAGATGATTGTCGACTACATCAAGAAGCATGCGGCCGAGATCGACAAGAACGGCGACGGAACAATCGGCTATGTGCTCGCGATTGGGGACATCGGCCACAACGACTCGATTGCCCGCACGAGAGGTGTCAGAAAGGCACTCGGCACGGCAGTTGAGAAGGACGGCGCAATTGATTCCACGCCAGCAGGCACGAACGTCGACGGCACCGCTACGGTGGTCAAGGACGGCGAGCTCGAAGTCGACGGCAAGACCTACAAGGTCAGAGAGCTGGCTTCGCAGGAGATGAAGAACGCGGCGGGCGCAACCTGGGACGCTGCAACGGCAGGCAACGGCATCAGCACCTGGGCTTCCTCCTTCGGCGATCAGATTGACATTGTCGCTTCGAACAACGACGGCATGGGTATGTCGATGTTCAACGCTTGGTCCAAGGAGAACAAGGTTCCGACCTTCGGTTACGACGCGAACTCCGACGCAGTCGCTGCGATTCCGGAGGGCTACGGCGGCACGATCAGCCAGCACGCGGACGTGCAGGCTTACCTGACCCTGAGAGTGCTGAGAAACCTGCTCGACGGCGTGGATGTCGACACGGGTATCGGCACCGCGGATGAGGCTGGCAACGTTCTCACCGCAGCAGACTACAAGTATGTGCCGGAAGACAGATCCTACTACGCTCTGAACCTTGCAGTGACCGCAGACAACTATAAGGACTTCACGGATGCAACCAAGGTTTATGCACCGGTCGCAAACAAGCTCGACGCTTCGAAGCATGCATCGAAGAAGGTGTGGCTCAACACCTACAACGCGGCAGATAACTTCCTTGGCTCTACCTACAAGCCCCTGCTGAAGAACTATGCAGAGCTGCTGAACCTGAATGTTGACTATGTGGACGGCGACGGACAGACTGAGTCCAACATCACGAACCGCCTCGGCAACCCGAGCCAGTATGATGCATTCGCAATCAACATGGTGAAGACGGACAATGCAGCTTCCTACACCGCAATTCTGAACCAGTAAACGAAGCTTGTGTTTTGGGGGTATCGGGGGGCAAACCTGATACCCCTGTTCTATTTCTTGGGAGAAGAACCATGTCAGATCAGAAAGAAGATATCATTTTATCCATACGCGGTATGTCAAAGTCCTTCGGCAGAAACCGCGTGCTGGATCACATCGACCTCGATTTGAGGCGGGGCTCCGTCATGGGTCTCATGGGGGAGAACGGTGCCGGAAAGTCCACGATGATGAAGTGCCTCTTCGGAACCTATCAGAAGGACGAGGGCGAGATTATTCTCGACGGCCATGAGGTCTCGTTCTCCGGACCGAAGGATGCGCTGGAGAACGGAATTGCCATGGTTCATCAGGAGCTGAATCAGTGTCTGGAGCGCTCGGTCGTGGATAACCTGTTCCTCGGGCGCTATCCGGTGAACGGCGCGGGCATCGTCGACGAGGCACGTATGAAGAAAGAGGCTGCAGAGCTCTTCCGCAGTCTCGGCATGACCGTGAACCTGACGCAGCCGATGCGGAACATGTCTGTCTCACAGCGGCAGATGTGCGAGATCGCGAAGGCAATTTCCTATCACTCGAAGATTATCGTGCTGGATGAGCCAACCTCCTCGCTCACCGAGCCCGAGGTCAGAAAACTGTTCACGATGATGCGGAAGCTCCGGGATCAGGGCATCTCCCTCATCTACATCTCTCACAAGATGGATGAGATTTTTGAGATCTGCGATCAGGTCTCGGTGCTCCGGGACGGCAAGCTGGTCATGACGAAGGACACTTCGGAGACGAACCTCGATGAGCTGATTGCGGCGATGGTCGGTCGCTCGCTCGAGAACCGCTTCCCGCCGGTCGACAACACACCGGGCAATGATATTCTCTCGATTCAGCATCTCTCGACCAAGTTTGAGCCGCACATCCAGGACGTGACATTCAATGTGCGCGAGGGTGAGATTTTCGGTCTCTACGGCCTGGTCGGCGCAGGCAGAACAGAGCTCCTCGAGACCATCTTCGGCATTCGCACCCGCGCGGCGGGGCGCGTCTACTATGACGGCGAGCTCATGAACTTCAATTCGGCGAAAGAGGCCATGGAGCACGGCTTCGCGTTAATTACCGAGGAGAGAAAGGCAAACGGTCTCTTCCTCAAGGGAAATTTGACCTTTAACACGACCATTGCAAATCTGAAGCACTATAAGAACGGACCGGCACTCTCGGATCAGAAGATGGTGAAGGCGACTTCCAAGCAGCTCGCGACCATGCGCACGAAGTGCATGGGGCCTGAGGATCTGATTTCGAGCCTCTCGGGCGGCAACCAGCAGAAGGTTATCTTCGGCAAGTGGCTCGAGCGAGAGCCGAACGTCTTCATGATGGACGAGCCGACCCGCGGTATCGATGTCGGCGCAAAATATGAGATCTATGAGCTCATCATCCGCATGGCAAAAGAGGGCAAGACCATCATCGTGGTCTCCTCTGAGATGCCGGAGATTCTGGGAATCACGAACCGCATCGGCGTGATGTCGAACGGCTACCTGTCCGGCATTGTCGAGACCAAGGAGACCAATCAGGAAGAGTTGTTGCGTCTCAGCGCAAAGTACCTGTAAAGTGAGGGGAGAGTTATGAGTCAGTTAGGAACAGAGAAGAGCGCTCTGCAGCACGCAGAGGAGGAGGCAAAACTCCTCGCGCCGATTCGCGCCCACATTGGAGAGATTCAGGTGAAGATCGATGTGCTCCGAAAGGACGGCAGCGATCAGGTACAGAAGCTGAAGAACCGCATTCAGCTCTTAAAAGAAGATAAGCACATCAAGAAAGAGAAGAGGGATGCGCTGATTGCCGAAAGTAATGCGGCTCTCTCGGCGGCGCAGGCTGTAGAGAGCAAGAACCAGGCCGAAGTCGCCGGGCTTGTCGCCGAGGCGGAGAGCTACTTAAAGGAGCACTACGAGAAGGATTACTTCGGCCCGGTCAGCGAGAACTGCAAGAAAGACCGCGAGAGCGCAAAACAGCGCTACGAGGCGCGGGTCGCGGAGCTCGGCAAGGAGCACGAGCAGGAAGTGCAGCGCCTCCGGAAGGAGAACGCGCCGGATCTGCAGCAGGAGCTGAAGGACGAGAACTATGTCTACAAGAACAAGCTCTTTGACGCGAAGGTGACCTACGAGCAGGAGCTCCAGACCATCAAGGACAGACGCCATGAGGCATTCGCCGAGCAGTATCACATGATCGACCTGCTCCGCATGTCCCGCTTCACGTTTGCACAGGAGCAGGCACAGCGCATCGAGAACTACAAGTACACCTTTAATCAGCGGCAGTTCCTCTTAAAGAACGGTCTCTACATTGTCATCGTGATGATTTTCATCGCGCTCAGCATTGTGACACCGATTGTGAAGAACACGCAGCTCTTTACCTACAACAATATTCTGAACATTCTGCAGCAGGCGTCTCCGCGTATGTTCCTCGCGCTCGGCGTCGCGGGTCTGATTCTCCTGACCGGTACCGACCTCTCGATCGGAAGAATGACAGGTATGGGCATGGTCGCAGCGACTATCATCATGCATAAGGGCATCAACACCGGTGCGGTCTTCGGTAAGATTTTTGACTTTACCGGCTTGCCGTATGCGGGAAGAGCCATTTTCGCGTTGCTGGTCTGCATTGTTCTGACCACCTTCTTCACCTCGATTGCCGGCTTCTTTACGGCGCGCTTCAAGATGCACCCGTTCATTTCGACGATGTCGAACATGCTGATCATCTTCGGTCTCGTGACCTATGCGACGAAGGGCGTGTCCTTCGGTGCGATTGAGCCGGGCATCGCTTCGATGATTGTCCCGAAGGTCAACGGCTTCCCGCTCATCATTCTCTGGGCGGTCGCGGCCATCGTGATTGTCTGGTTCATCTGGAACAAGACTCGCTTCGGCAAAAACCTCTACGCAGTCGGCGGCAACCCGGAGGCGGCTTCGGTCTCCGGTATCTCGGTCTTCGCCGTGACGATGGGCGCCTTCATGATGGCGGGTGTGCTCTACGGCTTCGGCGCATGGCTTGAGTGCGCGCGCATGGTGGGTTCCGGTTCGGCGGCTTACGGCCAGGGCTGGGACATGGACGCAATCGCAGCCTGCGTGGTCGGCGGTGTCTCCTTCACCGGCGGTATCGGTAAGATTTCCGGCGTTGTGGTCGGTGTGCTGATCTTCACGGCACTCACCTATTCGCTGACCATTCTCGGTATCGACACGAACCTCCAGTTCGTCTTCGAGGGCATCATCATCCTGACGGCTGTCACCCTGGACTGCTTAAAGTATGTCCAGAAGAAGTAAGAGACTTCCCGTCGGACGGAAAGAGCCCGCATATGCTATACTGAAACCGCAGCTTACGCTGCGGTTTTTTTGAATTCGGGAGGAAAGACTATGCCCTATTCTTGTATGCTGGTGGATGATGAGGAAGATGTGATCAATGCAATACGGCGCACCATAGACTGGGAGAGCCTCGGTTTCTCCGTGCCGACAGAGGCACATAACGGGCTCGAGGCACTCGAGTTCGCGGAGGAGAGCACGCCGGATGTCGTGCTGACCGACATCAAGATGCCGTATATGGACGGTCTGGAGCTCGCGCACCGCTTAAAGGAGCTTTATCCGAACATCCGCATTGTCGTCTTTTCCGGCTTCGATGAATTTGAATACGCACGCGAGGCGCTGCGCCTCGAGGCGGAAGAATATATTTTGAAACCCATTCACGCGGCGGAGCTGTCAAAACTCTTTCTCCGAATCCGGGAGCGGCTCGACGCCGAGCGGGCGGAGCGGCAAAATGTGGAGCAGCTCCGCGCCTACTATGAAAAGAGCCTGCCTCGCCTGCAGGAGAGTTTTTTTGTGTCTCTCCTGGACGGAAAAATTCCGGAGGAGGAGCTCATGCGCCAGGCAGAGGACTACCAGCTGAGCTTTGAGCGCTCGCCCTATGTGGCAGCGGTGATTCACACGGGGAGCGCGGGACTGCCGGTCGGTGTCAGCGCGGTGCTCCTCGCGGCTTCTGTCCGAAAGCTCGCGGAGGAGAAGCTCGGCGAGAAATTTTTGGCGCGTTTTTTCGGCTATCTCGGCAACACGGTCATGCTGGTCTCGCTCGGTGCGTCAGGGCAGCTCCGCTTCCTGACCGACGCCTGTGACAAGTTCTGCCGTCTGGCGGCCGCCAAGCTCGGCGCGACGGTCACGATCGGCATCGGAAAGGCCTGCGGAGAGCTGTCGAAACTCAGAGATTCCTACACAGGCGCGAGAAATGCGCTCTCGTACCGCATGATTTACGGGACGGGGAAGGCCATCAGCATTTCGGAGATTGCGCCGCAGGAGAAAAGCGGAACCGAGCTCTCGGAGCAGGCATCCATGCAGGACATTTTCCGGAAGATGCGCATGGAGCAAGAGGAGGAATTAAGTGCTGCGATTGCGCGCTACATGGCGGACAACGCAGCCGCGCAGGGCTCGGTGCAGGAGTACCGTTTTTTTGTGATGGGGACAGCCGGGGAGCTGTACCGCTTTGCGAAGGACAATGAGCTGAGCACCGAGGAGATATTCGGCGACAACGACGCGATGTACCGGATATTACAGCAGTTAGAACCCGGGGAACTCACGAGCTGGATGGACGGGGTCTGTCGGAAAATGCGAGAGATGATACAGCATAAGCGCGCGGACAGCGCGCGCTCTTTTGCGGCCCGCGCGATTGACCATGTGAATGAGCACTATGCCGACGGCGATCTCACGGTCGATGCGATGTGCTCCTACCTGAATGTGAGCGCCGCCTACTTTTCGACCGTCTTTAAGCGGGAGACCGGCAAGACCTTTGTGCAGTATCTGACCGACCTCCGCATGGAAAAGGCGGTGAGACTTCTGCTCTCGACCAATGAGAAGACCTATATGATTGCGCGGAAGGTCGGCTATGCCGATCCGAACTATTTCAGCTATGTCTTCAAAAAACAGTTCGGCATGTCGCCGAGCAAATATAAGGACAGCCGCGAGGCGGCGCAATGAGACTGCCGGAATTTTTCACGCTGCCGCGGTCCATTCGTTTCATCATCGTCGTTGCCTTTACGGCGGTCTCTGTCAGCATCACAGGACTGCTCGGCGTGGGGCTGTATCGTATTTTTGCGCGCCACACCGAACGACTCCTCACCGAGAGCAGCGCGCAGCTCTTGCACCGCGTTTCGGAAAATCTGGGCGACTATCTAAAGAATATGCGCGCGCTCTCGGATGCGATTTACTATGCCTCGATTAAGAGCAAGGACTTTGCCGTGGACAATACGAACCGCGAGATGGAGCTGCTCTACGAGGCAAACCGTGACGATCTGATTAGCCTTGCACTCTACCGGCGGGACGGGACGCTCCTCGGCGCAGCCCCGGTCGCGGTTCAGAAACAGGATGTCGATGTGCGGCGGCAGGCCTGGTTTCAGAGCGCGGCGGAGAAGGTCGAAAATCTGCACTTTTCGACGCCGCATGTGCAGGATCTCTTTGACGATCCGAGCTACCGCTATCACTGGGTCATCTCGCTGAGCCGCGCGGTCGAGTTAAACAAGGGCGGCCAGAGCAGCGAGGGCATATTGCTGGTCGACATGAACTATAAGAGTGTAGCGGACATGCTGGACGATGTGAACCAGGACAGCGCGGGACGATATGTCTACCTCTGTGACAGCCGCGGAGATATCATTTACCATCCGCGCCGCATGCAGATTGACGCGGGTCTCGTGGCGGAGAACAATCTCACGGAGGCCGGATACGCGGACGGCGCCCACCGGGAGTATTTTCAGGGAGAGCGGCGGGAGGTCGTCGTCGAGACGGTGAGCTACACCGGATGGAAGCTGATCAGTGTGATACCGGGCACTTATTTTGCGCTGGGCCTCTTAAATGCGAGACAACTGGCGCTCGCTTTTGTGCTGCTCACAGCGGCGGCACTCGCGCTCGTGAACCGCCTCATGGCGGCTCAGGTTTCAAAGCCGCTGATCCGGCTGAACGAGTCCATCCGGAAACTGGAGCTCGGGCAGGACAGCAAAATCTATGTCGGCGGCAGCGCGGAAGTGCGGCATCTCGGGCGTACGCTACAGTCCTATGTGCGGGAGATTCAGCTCCTTATGCGGGATATTGTGCGCGAGCAGGAGGAGAAGCGAAAGAGTGAGCTCGACGCACTCCAGTCGCAGATTAACCCGCACTTTCTCTATAACACGCTGGACTCAATCGTCTGGATGATTGAGGGACAGCGCTACGACGACGCGGTTGTCATGATTACCGAGCTCGCGAGCCTGTTCCGCATCAGTTTGAGCGGCGGCAAGACCATCATTTCGATGGAGGCGGAGCTTCGACACGCGGAAAATTATATGAATATCCAGAAAGTCCGCTTTAAGAACAGCTTTCGCGTGCGCTATGAGATTGATCCGGAAGTGCGGAATTACTGCACAGTCAAACTGATACTCCAGCCGATTCTGGAGAACGCGATTTACTACGGCGTGAAGGGCATGGAGGACGAGGGCGAAATCCTGCTCCGCGCGGAACTGCGGGACGGCGAACTTCTGCTCACAGTGCGTGACAACGGTTTCGGCATTCCGGAAGAGGAAGTTCCGCTTCTTTTGCGGGAAGGTGAGCGGCGACCGAGCCGCGGCTCCGGCGTGGGACTTTTGAATGTGCAGCGCCGGATTCAGCTTCGCTTCGGGGAGCACTACGGTCTTCATATCGAGAGCGAGCCGGATGAGGGGACCGAAGTGCGCATATGCTTACCGGCCGTTCCCTACAATGAAGAGAACAGACAGCGTCTGGAGGAGGGAAGATGAGGCGGCATATCGTGCTCGGGGCAGTGACCATCGCAGCGACGGCGCTCGCACTGCTGCTCATTCTGCAGACGACCAGGCAGACAGAGCCGCAGCGCGCTCGAATCGCCGTTCTCACGCGTCGTGATGTGGATGTCAGCGATGCGGCGCTCTTTGCGGGCATGGAGAAAGCCGCGGAGGACAGCAAAGTGATTCTGAACTATGTCGTTGTGCCGCCGACAGCGACGCTCGCAGAAGAGCAGGTGCTCGCCGGGCAGGAAATTGCGGACGGCGCGAGAGCGGTGCTTCTCGAGCCGGTTGCGACGGCGGGGAGCGGCAAAATGGCGGAGGAATTGTCCCAGCGCGCCGCTGTGGTGTTGCTCGGCGAACGCGCCGACACGGAGGCCGCCGGGCACTTCGGCAGTGTGAGTGCCGACAATTATGCAATCGGCGTGGCGCTCGGCAAGGAGATAGCCGCGCTCCTGCCGGACGGCGGCCGGATTGCGCTGTTGCCGGAGAGCGACGCGCGAGGCTCGATTGCGGCGCGGAGACAGGGCATTCGGGAGGCGCTCCGCGGGAGTGCCGTTCAGGTGCAGGAGGAGACGCAGGGCGTAGCGCTTCTTGTGGGCCTCGAGGACAGTGCGCTGACTGCGGCGGCGGAGAGCGCGGCGGCGGAAGAAAAACGGCCGCTGGTGGTCGGTGTCGGGAATTCAAACCGGAATATCTACGCGCTGGACCGGGGCGACATCGCCGATATGATAGTGATCAACGAATTCAACATGGGCTATCTCGCGGTCGCCGAGGCAAAGAAAAAACTCTCGAGCGGGCTCCGGGAAATGGAACAGCTGAGAGTCGGCGACACGCTGGTCGCAAGGGATACCATGTTCAGCGCAGAAAATCAGAAATTACTCTTTCCGCTGGTGCGGTGAAAGCGAGGCGAGATGCAAAAGCGAATTCTGTGTGTGCTGTCACTGCTGCTCACGCTCGTGCTGCTCACGGGCTGTACAGCGCAGCGCGCGCACAGCAAAAAGAAAGTGCGAATCGGCGTGAGTGTCTATGACAGCTACGATACCTTTATCGCAGAGCTGACCGGGGCCTTCCGGGAGAACGCCGCGCTGCAACAGGGGAGTGTGCAGATTGAGATGAGCGATGCCGCGCGGAGTCAGGAATTGCAGGACAAGGCCGTGCGGCAGATGCTCGACAACGGCTGCGACATCATCTGTGTGAACCTGGTCGACCGGACGGCGCCCGGAAAAATCATCGATATGGCAAAGAAGAAGGGCGTCCCTATCATCTTCTTTAACCGGGAGCTGGTTGAAGAGGATCTGGAGCGCTGGAATAAGCTCTACTATGTCGGCGCCGATGCGAAGGAGTCCGGCGTCATTCAGGGGAGGCTTGCGGCCGCCTATTTAAAGGCGCACCCCGAGGAAGACCGAAACCAAGACGGTGTGATTCAATATGTGGTGCTCGAGGGAGAGGCGGGTCATCAGGACGCGATTCTCCGGACCGAGTATGCGACCTCGACCCTCCGGGATGAGGGCGTCGCACTCGAAAAACTCGGCTATGCGCTCGCAAACTGGAACCGCCTGCAGGCGCAGACGCAGGTGCGGCAGCTGCTCACAAGCTACGGCAGCCGGATTGAGCTGATACTCGCGAACAACGACGACATGGCGCTCGGCGCGCTGGATGCCTATCGCGAGAGCGCTGTCACGCCCCCGCCCGTCTTCGGCATCGACGGCACGAATCCGGGGATCACGGCGGTGCGGGAGGGGAGCCTGACCGGCACCGTCAGAAACGACAGCGAGGGACAGGCAAAGGCAATGCTCTCCCTCGCGCTCTCGCTCTCAACCGGCGGGAAGTGCGAGTATCCGCTCACAGAGGGGCGGTATATCCGTCTGCCCTATGAGCCGATTACGGCGGCAAGTCTCTCTTCCATGACAGAGAGAAGCGGCGCGGTTTCCCGCTGAAGCGAAAAGCGCGCTGGCAGCTCACGGAAGAGCTGCCGCACTTCGCTACGGATGCGGGCTGCGGTCATCTCGTCGCTCATCGGGAGCAGACCGAAGACGCGCGTGCGGTAGGCAGGATCGCGGAGACAGGTGCGAAACAGCGTATCGGCAAAATCGGCCCATTCGGCCTGTAAGAGCGCCGGATAGGCGGGGTTGTCCGAGAGCGGTTCTATGAGAAAGTCAGGGAGCAGAAGTGCTGCGAAGGCGCGCAGCACTTCTGCTTTTTGCTTGCCGCGCGACAAAAAGCCGCTGTCCCGCTGAAAGGTGACGCGGAGAGACAGAAAGGCGGCGAGAAAGGCATCGGTCGCGTGCGGGCGCGCGGGGTAGGGGCCGAAACGCGCGTACAGAAGTTTTTTGAGCAGCGCACAGAGAACTTTTTCATTCTCCGAGCGAGTGAGCTCCTGTTTCGCGTGCTCCAAAAACCGCAGCCGCTCAACAGCGCTTGGCAGCGCATAATAGTCTTTTACAAAATCATCCATACCAAACCTCCTGTTGCAGTTTCTACCGGAAGCGTAACAAAAAACAGGAAAATCCGCAAAGAAAAAAGGCTGTGAGAACCCATGGAGGAAGGTTCTCACAGCCTTTCGGAAGAGAAGAATTACTTCTCCTCGCCGAAATATCTCTTCAGCAAGCCCTGGAAAGCTCTGCCGTGTCTCGCCTCGTCGCGTGCCATCTCGTGGACGCTGTCGTGAATCGCGTCGAGGTTCTGCTTCTTTGCCAGCGTAGCAAGGTCAACCTTACCCTGGGTTGCGCCGAACTCGGCAGCGACTCTCATCTCAAGGTTCTTCTTCGTGGAGGAGGTGACAACCTCACCGAGCATCTCTGCGAAGCGGGAAGCGTGATCCGCCTCTTCAAGAGCCGCTCTTCTCCAGTACTCACCGATCTCCGGATAGCCCTCGCGGAAAGCCACGCGGCTCATTGCGAGATACATGCCGACCTCGGTGCACTCGCCCTCGAAGTTTGCGCGAAGGCCTGCCTTGATCTCCTCATCGACATCCTTGGCGATGCCGACCTGGTGCTCTGCAGCCCAGACCATGTTGCCGTCTTCCTTGACTTCCTCGAACTTGCTCGCGGGAGCCTTGCACTGCGGACAGGCCTCCGGCGGATTCTGTCCCTCAAAAATGTAACCGCAAACTGTACATCTCCACTGCTTCATAATCGTATTCTCCTTTTCTATGTGTTGTATTGCATTGCCTGACATTTTCAAAAACAATCTCTTCCGGCAAACCGGAAGAGACCGCGCGGACTCAGAGAGGAGCCGCGACTTGTTCCCGGGAGACCGTCGCCTTTGCCGCCTCTTCACAGCTGCGGCAAACACCGTAAAATACGAGGGCATGGCACTCAACCGTTCCGATGCCTGTCTGTTCCGCGAGCGCGTTCAGGGTGTGATCGGTCTCCAGCGGGAGATCGACGACACTGCCGCAGTGCTTGCAGACGAAGTGACAGTGATCGGAGGTATCAAAGTCATAATGCTCTGTGCCGCCTTCGCAGTGAATCTTTCGAATCTGCCCAAGTTCCGCGAGCAGGTTCAGATTGCGGTAGACGGTGCCGAGGCTGATGCGGGGATATTCCTCCCGGAGATCCCGATAAATCATGTCCGCCGTCGGATGATCCATACGGGCGGAAAGATTGCAGAGGATGGCGTCCCGCTGTCGACTGTGCTTTCGTACTTTCATAGCGCCTCCATCAGTAATAGGAACTGTTATTAGTATAGCAACAAATTCGCATCTGTCAAGCATAAGGCGGGCACAAATTGAACTATTGCTTTCAGACCGGCGGGAAATGTGATATACTTATCAGCAAATAACGGCCTTTTGGCTGGATTCGGGGGAGGTACCACAGTGGCAGAAGAGAGCATGAAGGATTTCGAGCAGGAAATTAACGAATCGTTCAAGACCGCAAAGAAAGTTGAAAATGAGGACGGCGGCAAGTGGGAGCATCTGCAGAGCCTTGTCGAGAGCAAGGAGCAGTTCGATGTCAAGATCATCGAGGCTGTGAAGGGAGGCTGCATCGCATATCTCGAGGATACGCGCGCATTCATTCCGGCAAGCCAGCTCTCCTCGAGCTATGTTGAGAAGCTCGAGGACTACGCAAACAAGCACATCACGGTTGTCGTGATTACGGCAGACCCGGAGAAGAAGCGCCTTGTCCTTTCTCACCGCGCGATTGAGCAGGAGGAGAAGGAAAAGGAGAAGGCGGCGCGCCTCGCCGAGCTCAAGGTCGGCGATGTGCTGGACGGCAAGGTCGAGTCTCTGAAGGACTACGGCGCATTCATCGATCTCGGCGGTGCGACGGGTCTCCTGCACGTCTCGCAGATTTCGAGAAAGAGAGTCAAGACACCGGCAGATGTCCTCAAGGAAGGCCAGGAAGTCAAGGTCAAGATCATCAAGATCGGCGACGGCAAGATTTCCCTTTCCATGCGGGCACTCGAGGAGCCGGACGATCATTTCAGCGGCAGAAACAACACGCTCGAGGAGACCGGCGGCTTTAAGTACGAGGAGAAGACCCGCGCGACGACCAACCTCGGCGATCTGCTGAAGAACATCAAGCTTTGAGTTATACCCGATTCTGGGAATGAGAAACCGTCAGCTTAGGCTGCCGGTTTTTCATATCATAAAGCAAAGTAGCGGAAAGGAGCACGAAATGGCGGAGAAGGAACTGAGCAAGGGCAAGCAGCTGGAGAAGGAGCTCTGCTGGGAGTATCCGAACATCGCAAAGAAGGCGCCTGAGCAGCGGGAAAAGGCGCACGAATTTGCAAAGGGCTATATGGAGTTTCTCGGTGCCTGCAAGACGGAGCGCGAGTGCGTGAACTACGCGGAGAAGCTTCTGCTGGAGGCCGGCTACGAGCGTTTCGATTCCAAGAAGAAGTACAAGGCAGGCGACAAGGTCTTCTCGACCAATCGCGGCAAGGCAATGGCAATCACCGTCTTCGGCAAGAAGTCGCTTGCGGAGGGCGTCCGGATCAACGGCGCGCACATTGATTCCCCGCGTATCGATCTGAGACCAAACCCGCTCTATGAGTCGAATGACATTGCGCTGTTTAAGACCCATTACTACGGCGGCATCAAGAAGTATCAGTGGGGCACCATTCCGCTCGCGATGCACGGCGTTGTCGTGAAGAAGGACGGCACGACGGTCGAGATTACGATCGGTGAGGATCCGAACGATCCGGTTCTTTACATCACCGATCTCCTGATTCACCTCGCGAAGCAGCAGATGCAGAGAACGCTCTCCGAGGGACTGCGCGCAGAGGAACTGAACATTGTGCTCGGCACGACGCCCTATCCGGACGACAGTGTGAAGGAGCCGTTCCGCCTCGAAGTGCTTCGCTATCTGAATGAGAAGTACGGCATTACCGAGCGCGATTTCGCACGGGCGGAGATTGAATTTGTACCGGCGGACAAGCCGCGCGACATCGGCTTTGACCGCTCGCTGATCGGCGGCTACGGTCAGGACGACAGAGTCTGCGCATATGCGGCGCTGCGGGCACAGCTCGACACCGTAAATCCAGAGTACACGACCGTCACGATTCTCACCGACAAAGAGGAAATCGGTTCCTGCGGCACCACCGGTTCCAAGTCGAATTTCCTCTATGATTACATCTGCTATCTCGCGCAGATGGAGGGGGTCGACGCGAAAGATGTTTTTGCCAAGTCCGCTTGCCTCTCGGCTGATGTGAACGGCGCGTATGACCCGACCTTTGCCGATGCGTTTGAGGCAAAGAACTCGAGCTACTTGAATCGCGGCGTGGTGCTCACGAAGTACACGGGTTCCGGTGGCAAGTTCGGCGCGAGCGATGCGAGCGCGGAGTTCATGGCAAAAGTGATTGATATCATGGACAAGAACGGCGTATACTGGCAGATTGGTGAGCTCGGCAAGCTGGATCTCGGCGGCGGCGGCACGATTGCCGGTGACGTGGCGCGCCTCAATGTCGATGTCGTGGATCTCGGCGTTGCGGTGCTCTCGATGCACTCGCCGTTTGAAGTGACGAGCAAGCTGGATAATTACAATATGTACCTCGCATTCAAGGCGTTCTACCCGGAGGCGTAAACGCCTCTGCGAGGAAAGAATCAAAAAAAAGGAGTTATAAGAATGAGATTTTCACCGAAAAAGTTGCTGCTGATGACCGGCCTTACGGCGATGGCAATTTCGTTTGCGGCCTGCGGCAAGAAGGCCGCGGCTAAGAGCTCGGACGGCAGCGCAGCTGCGGAGAGCACAACCGCAGCCGACGCAAACCTCCCGAAGGAGCCGAAGAACTTCGGCAAGGTTACGCTCGGCAAGTACGAGGGCATTGAGATCAAGACCCACGATGTCAGCGTATCCGATGAGGAAGTCGAGAGCTACATTCAGAATGTGCTTGAGAACAGCCAGAACCTGACCGAGGTGGATCGCCCGGCGGCTTCCGGCGATACCGTCAACATTGACTACGAGGGCAAGAAGGACGGCGTTGCGTTTGACGGCGGCACGGCGAAGGGACAAAACCTGGAACTCGGCAGCCACAGCTTTATTGACGGCTTCGAGGACGGCCTGATCGGCGCGGCGAAGGGCGAGAAGAGAACCTTAAACCTCACCTTCCCGGCGGACTACGGCAACAAGGATCTCGCGGGCCAGGCGGTTACCTTTGATGTCACGGTGAATTCGGTGCAGGAGAAGTCGAAGCCCGAGCTGAACGACGAGTGGGTCGCGAAGACCACGAACAATGCACAGACCACGGTGGAGCAGTACCGCGAGGAAGTGAAGAAGCAGCTGCTTGCGCAGAAGGAAAAGAACGAGAAGAACCAGGAGCTCACGTCGGCGCTGGACGCTGTCATGGCTTCCTCCACGTTTGAGGTCAGCGACGAGGCGAAGAAGTACGAGACCGAGCTGCAGAAGGATCGCATGAACAAGCAGCTCCAGCAGTATGGCCTCACGCTCGAGAGCTACCTGCAGATGACTTCGATGACGCAGGAGAACTACGACCAGCAGATGCAGGCGGCGGGCGAGAATGTCGCGAAGGTCAAGCTGATGGTCGATGCAATCGCGAAGAAAGAGAAGCTGAAGCTGAACGACGAGGCGTATAAGGCGCTCGAGGACAGCTACGGTTACTCGAAGGATATGCTGGTCTCGATTCTCGGTAAGGAGCAGGTGGATCTGCAGGCGAGAGAGCTGCAGGTCGCGAACTTCATCCTCGACAAGGCGACCAAGGTCCCGGCAGGCGCGGATGACACGCAGGCGGCATCCGCCGGGGAATCCGCAGGTGAGACAGCAGCGGGCGAGACGCAGGCAAGCGAGGCAACGACGGAAACCCAGGCGAGCGAGGGCAGCGCGGCTGCAGAGAGCACAACCCAGCCGTAAGCGTTTCATGAATCAAAAATTATTTTTCTTCGATGTCGACGGAACTCTGGTCGACGACAAGAGCAAGGAGATCCCGCAGAGCGCAGTGACAGCTATCCGGTCACTGCGTGAGGCGGGACATCTTGTTTATTTGAATTCCGGTCGCACGCGCTGCCTTCTGACACAGGAGATGGAACAATTCGGCATCTCCTGCGCGGTTTGCGGCTGCGGGACAGAGATCATTGCGGACGGAGCGGTGCTCCTCGAGCGGCGCATTTCCCACGCGCGAGGGACGGAACTCCGGGAGCTTCTGCTGAACTTGCGGCTCGATGCCATACTGGAAGCGCAGGAGGCTGTCTACTTTTCAAACCGCCCGTTTGAAAATGAGGTGCTCATGGAGAAGCAGCTCGCGTTTGTCAGCAGCCGGGTGAAGACCAAGGTAAATGCGCTGACGGACAACACCTTTTTATTCGACAAGTTTTGCGTGCAGACCGTGCCCGGCGGGGAGAAAGATCCCCGCATCGAGACACTGCTGCGAGCTACGCCGGACTTTGCGGGAATTGCGCGCGGCAGAGGGTTTTACGAGTTTGTGCCGAAGGGATTTACCAAGGGCAAAGCGGTCAATTTTCTGATGGAGCGCTTTTCGATTGCGGCAGACGATTGCTATGTCTTCGGCGACAGCGTGAACGATCTCACGATGTTTCAGAGTAACGCCGCCAATCGCATTGCGATGGGCGAGCACGACAGAGAATTGGAAGCGTATGCGAGCTATATTGCGGATACCGTCAGGGCGGACGGCATCGCAAAGGCGCTCCGCGCGCTCCATGTATTGGAGAGGTAAGGGAGTTATGCTGCTTCGCGATATCATTGCGGATGTCCGCGCAGCGCAGGACAGAGATCCGGCGGCGCGCAGTTTTCTTGAGGTGCTGCTTCTGTATCAGGGTGTGCATGCGCTGATTGCCTACCGCATTGCGCACTGGTTCTGGAAACACAAGCACTATTTCATTGCGCGCTTCATTTCCCAGTTTTCGCGCTTCATGACACTGATTGAGATTCATCCGGGGGCAAGGCTCGGCAAGGGCATTTTGATTGATCACGGAACCGGTGTCGTAATCGGCGAGACGGCGGAGGTCGGTGATAACTGCACGATTTACCAGGGCGTGACGCTCGGCGGCGTCGGCACGAAAAAGGGCAAGCGCCACCCGACCATCGGCAATAATGTGACCATCGGTGCGGGCGCAAAAATTCTGGGTTCCTTTGAAGTCGGCGACAACTGCAAGATTGCGGCAAATGCCGTGCTCTTAAAGCCGCTGCAGGCGGATTCGACGGCGGTCGGCATTCCGGCGCGCCCGGTGCGAATCGGCGGCAAGACGGTCGAGAAGAAGGCGCATGCCTACAGCGCAGACCTCGGTGAATTGCAGGAGAGGATCGAGAGCATGCAGCAGCAGATTGACATGCTGGAGCAGGAACTCGCGGAGAGCAAAGAGGAGAGCCGCAAGCGTGGCGCCTGAAAAGAACACCGCAGAGGAGGAGGAGACAGCGTATGTCTACCTCCTCCTCTGCGGTGACGGGACTTACTACTGCGGCTATACGGTGGATATGGAGCGACGGCTGTCGGCACACCGCGCCGGAAAGGGCGCGAAGTATACGCGCGGCCGCGGGCCGCTGACCCTTGTCTATCTGGAGCGCCTGCCAAACAAGCGGGCGGCGCTCTGCCGGGAGGCGGCGCTGAAACGCTTGCCGCGGAGCAGGAAGGAAGCCTTGCTGCGAAGTCCCGGGAATCTGGCGGGAGGAGAGAATGGAAATCATCTATGAGGATGCCGAAGTGCTGGTCGCGGTGAAACCGGCCGGCGTGGAGAGCGAGGAAGCGCGCGGTCTTGCGCCCGATATGGTGAATCTGGTGCGAAAGCATCTCGCTGTCGGCGGCAAGGGCAGGCCTTATGTGGGGCTCATACGCCGCCTCGATAAGCCTGTCACGGGGCTCATGCTCTTTGGCAAGACACCGGCCGCGGCGGCCGCGCTCTCGAAGGAACTTCAGGCGCAGAAGACGGAAAAGCGCTACCGCGCGCTGATACTCGGAAAGCCGGCGGAAAAGAGCGGAAGCTTTACGGACTGGATTTTGCAGGATAAGAAGGAAAATATAAGTCGCGTTGTACCGAAGGGAACGCCGGGCGCCAAAGAGGCGCGCCTCAACTACCGCGTGCTCCGCAGCAAGTTCATTGCGGGGAAGCAGTTCACCGAGGTGGAGATAGAACTGTTGACCGGCAGACGGCATCAAGTTCGCCTGCAGTTTGCGGCGCGAGAGCTTCCCATACTCGGTGACCTAAAGTACGGCGTGTCGCTTCCGGAGCAGGAGAGTCTCTTTTCCTACGGCGGTCTCTGCCTTGCGGCGACCGGACTTGGCTTTACACACCCTAAGACCCGGAAGAGACTTAGCTTTCACTGGGAGCCTGCGTTCAAAATAGCCCCTTGAAAAAGCCACCTTCTTTGAGTATTATGATGATATAAAGTTAAATAAGAAAAACATAAGTGTCGCACGCGCAGTGAACCCCTCCCGCAGTGCGGGATTGACGATAGAGTCTGGCAGGAGGAAGCATATGCACAGAAGAGAAAAAGACGGTTTACGGAGATTCCTTCTGGAGTTAAAGGAAGAGCGGCTTGCGGTCGCAGAAGCGGCACACAGCGGGGCATCCTGTGACATCGGTCACATCAAAGAACTGCGCGAGGTCTTAAAGCAGATTAAGGATGTCGGCGAGCACAAGTTTGAAGAGTGCCCGGAGTCGGAGCGCTACCTCAATGCGGCGGATCACACCGAAGAGGAACTCGCGGTCATGGAGGACTCGGTGGACCTGCTCGACGAGGCGAGTCATCTCGCAGCGGCGGGACAGGGGAACGAAAACCTCTTTGAGATTAACGAGTTGCTTATGGAGGTCACGGAGAACCTCTGGGCGCTGCTCTAAACTTTGTTTTTTCTTGACAATTAAAAGCGCCGCGCGTATGATATTCGCGTAAGAGGGAGTAGCTGGCAGTGCAGAGCACAGCAACCGGAGGCGACATACCCGATGCGCGAGCGTCCGAATCCGGTTAAGGAAAAACCGATGGCAAGACTCTTACCACAGATAAAGCTGTGGTAAGAGTCTTTTTTTGTTGGCTCTGTGGCACAGCGGGAACAGAAAAGGAGAAGAAAGTATGGATTTTTTACTCGAAGGCATCCGGGCTGTCACCTGGCAGCAGCTTGTCATGTATGTGGTCGGCATCGTCCTCATCTGGCTCGCAATCAACAAGGAGTATGAGCCGTCGCTCTTACTGCCCATGGGGTTCGGCGCCATTATGGTAAACCTGCCGATGAGCGGCGTTCTGGATCAGCTCGTCCAGGGCAAGGTTCCGGCGGCCGGTATCATTCAGTGGCTCTACAAAGTCGGCATTGAGTCCTCGGAGATGATGCCGCTCTTACTCTTCATCGGCATCGGCGCGATGATTGACTTCGGGCCGCTTCTAAGCCAGCCGTTCTATTTTCTCTTCGGTGCGGCGGCGCAGTTCGGCATCTTTGCGGTCATCTTCGTGGCAGCGCTCCTCGGCTTTGACTTAAAGGATGCTGCTTCGATCGGCATCATCGGCGCGGCGGACGGTCCCACTTCGATTCTGGTCTCGCAGGTTCTGAATTCGTCCTATATCGGCCCGATTGCGGTCGCGGCCTATTCTTATATGGCGCTCGTGCCGATTATCCAGCCCTTTGCAATCAAGCTGGTCACGACGAAGAAGGAGCGTCAGATCCGCATGAGCTATAACGCGAAGGCAATTCCGAAGTTCACCCGGATTGCGTTCCCGATTGCGGTCACCATGATTGTCGGCTTCATCTCCCCGCAGTCGGTCGCACTGGTCGGCTTCCTGATGTTCGGTAACCTCCTCCGCGAGTGCGGCGTTCTGAACACGCTGAGTCAGACCGCGCAGGATCAGCTGGTCAATCTGATTACGCTGCTCCTCGGCATCACGATTTCGTTCAGCATGCGGGCGGAGCAGTTCGTGAATTTGCAGACGCTCATGATACTGGCACTCGGCCTTGTCGCCTTTGTCTTTGATACGATGGCGGGTGTGCTCTTTGCGAAGCTTGTCAATGTGGTGCTCGCAATTCTTCACAAGCCCCTCATCAATCCGATGATCGGCGGCTGCGGCATCTCGGCGTTCCCGATGTCGTCCCGCGTCGTGCAGAAGCTCGCGAACGAGGAACAGAAGGGCAATATTATTCTGATGCAGGCGGCGGGCACCAATGTCGCGGGTCAGGTCGCATCCGTCATTGCGGGTGGTCTCGTCATCAGCATTGTGTCCCAGTACCTCTAAAGAAAAGAGGAGGAGAAGAAAATGAATACAGCGGAAATCGCACTGGAAATTATGGGCAAGGGCATGGGCGGTCTCTTTGTCGCAGCGACTGTGATGATGCTCGCAGTTGCCCTTCTGCAGCGCCTCACAAAGCGCTGAAACGAAGAGCAGCAGGCAGCCCGGATATCAAAAAAAGTAATGGCTGCGTATAAGAAAGCTATGGCGCCGGAATCATTGACAGTCAAGATGGAATCCCCTATAATCCGAACATACCTAGTGAGTTTGAGGGAAGAAACAGAGAGAACAAACCCTCAGTTTGAAGAGAGAAAACCCGAGCGGTTCGGGTTCATGGAGGAATAGAAATGAGCGAGCAGAGAAAGTACAAGTTTGAGACCCTTCAGTTGCATGTCGGCCAGGAGAATCCGGATCCGGCGACCGATTCGAGAGCGGTTCCGATTTACCAGACCACTTCTTATGTGTTCCGCAACTCGCAGCATGCGGCAGACCGCTTCGGTCTGAGAGACGCCGGCAACATCTACGGCAGACTCACGAACTCCACCCAGGATGTTTTTGAGAAGAGAATCGCAGCGCTCGAGGGCGGTTCCGCGGCACTCGCGGTTGCATCCGGCGCGGCGGCAATCACCTACACCTTCCAGGCGCTCGCACAGGCGGGCGACCACATTGTCGCACAGAAGACCATCTACGGCGGCACCTACAACCTGCTCGCACATACGCTGAAGCAGTTCGGCGTCGAGACCACCTTTGTCGATGCGCACAAACTCGATGAAGTCGAGAATGCAATCCGCCCGAACACCAAAGCAGTCTACCTTGAGACCCTCGGCAACCCGAACTCCGATATCCCGGACATCGATGCGATTGCGGCGATTGCGCATAAGCACGGCCTGCCGCTCGTGGTCGATAACACCTTCGGCACGCCCTACCTGATTCGCCCGTTTGAGCACGGCGCTGACATTGTGGTTCATTCCGCGACGAAGTTCATCGGCGGCCACGGAACCACGCTCGGCGGCATCATTGTGGACGGCGGCAGCTATGACTGGAAGAAGAGCGGCAAGTTCCCGAACATTGCGGATCCGAACCCGAGCTACCACGGCGCATCCTTCGCGGATGTCGCAGGCCCGGCGGCGTTTGTGACCTATATCCGCGCTATCCTGCTCCGCGATGAGGGCGGTGCCATCTCGCCGTTCAACGCATTCCTGCTCCTGCAGGGCACCGAGACCCTGTCGCTCCGCGTGGAGCGCCATGTCGAGAACGCGCTGAAGGTTGTCGAGTTCCTGAAGAAGCACCCGCAGGTTGAGAAGGTGAACCACCCGTCCCTCGCAGATCACCCGGATCACGCGCTCTATCAGAAGTACTTCCCGAACGGCGGCGCTTCGATCTTCACCTTCAACATCAAAGGCGGACAGAAGGAGGCATTTGCCTTCATCGACAACCTGAAGATTTTCTCTCTGCTCGCAAATGTCGCGGATGCAAAGAGCCTGGTCATTCACCCGGCGACCACGACCCACTCGCAGCTCAGCGATGCAGAGCTTGTCGAGCAGGGCATTCAGCAGAACACGATTCGCCTCTCGATCGGAACCGAGAATATCGACGATATCATCGCAGACCTCGAGGGAGGCTTTGCGGCAGCGAAGTAAAACAAGCGCTTCGATTAATCCTCCTACCCCCTCAAAAGGGCGCCGGTAAAGCCGGCGCCCTTTTTTTGAACCTGAATGAGACAATTACAAAGTGGTAGGAGAAAAGAGTCGGTAGCCCTTGCCATGCCTGCGCCCAAGCTTCTTAGTTGTGTTCGGAGACGTGAACCTTTGCCCACTCTCCGGTGGACGGATTCATGTATTCGTGGTCTCCGATTTCAATCCAACCCTCGGGAAGTGTTCCTTCTTCTTCCGCCTCGCCTTCCGCATAGTCGTCCGTATCGAGGACTTCGTTGCCGGAGCCGAGCACCTGCGTGTGAAAAACTGTGCCTGCGAGCAAGAGAACAAAAGCAAGGGCCGCGATAACAAAGTGTCTGCGCAGTTTCATAAGGAGCCTCCTTTCTTTGATAAAAAACGGTTTCAAGAACAATATAACATAGTCAGAAAAAAACAAATTAGTTATATATAATCAGATAATAAGCGACGGAAAAAGCGGAATCTGCGGAGAAGCACATGGTATAATGGTCTCAGAAAAAGTCGTTTTGACGATGAAAGCGAGGAAATAGGCATGCAGATTCGTGAGATTCACAGTTTATCTTTCAGTCCGACGGGCGGGACGGCAAAGTACGCGAAGGCCATGGCGGAGGGAGCGGCGGAGGCGCTGGCCTGTCCCGCGGAAATATGCTCCTTTACCCTGCCGCGGGAGCGGGAGGAGGTGCGTCGTTTTTCGAGCGATGAACTTTTGATCATCGGCTCTCCGACCTATGCGGGCAAGCTACCGAATAAGATACTGCCGGAATTTCAGGAGAAGCTTCGCGGCGAAAATACGCCTGTTCTTCTGTTTGTGAGCTACGGTAACCGAAATTTTGACAACAGCCTTGCGGAGCTTTTATCCGTGCTCCGGGCAAACGGTTTTCTGCCGCTTGCGGCAGCTGCCTTTGCCTGCCGCCACGCCTTCTCGGACCGCATCTGTCCCGAGAGACCGCGGGTGGAAGAACTTGCCGCGGCTCGAAGCTTTGCGGCGCGTGCGGCGGAAGCGCTGAAGACGACGGAGTTCGCCGCTTTGGAAGCGGCTTCCCTTGCGTTTACGGTGCCGGGAGAAGCCGGGGCGCCCTACTATGTGCCGAAGGGAGAGGACGGCGCACCCGCCAAATTCCTAAAGGCAAAACCGCTCACGGATCTTGAAAAGTGCCTGCACTGCGGCGCCTGTGCGGCGCACTGTCCCATGGGCTCGATTGACGCGGCGGACACCTCAAAGGTCCCGGGCATCTGCATCAAGTGTCAAGCCTGCGTGCGGGGCTGCAAGCAGGGCGCCAAGTACTTTGAGGATGCGGCCTTCCTATCCCATGTTCGCATGCTCGAAGAGAACTTTGCGTTGCCGGAGAAGGAGAATCTCTATCTGTCCGCGTTCTGAGAGAAGAGAAAGCCCCCTCGGTTTTCCGAGGGGGCTTTACGCGGCGTGTCGGGTTACGAAGCGGTAGAATACAGAAAGGGAAAGAAGCACAGCATGACAGCTGCTTTAAGTGGTGTGTCATGTGCACGGCGGGAAAAGACAGCGATAGGAGTCCGCTGTCTTCGCGGGAAGCCGCTGAAATGTTTTCCTTTACACCGGCGCGCTTCCGCCGAGGAGGCGCTTTACAAAGCGCTCCAGCACCCGGGCGGTCATGCCCCAGATTAAGGGCGCGGTGTCCGGATAGACGGGTATGGTGTAGTCGCGGACGGCGAAGGGATAGTTACGACCGCCCTCAATTCTGTCATAGGGAAAGTTCTCAATCGGGCGGGCGACAAAGCTCCCCCGATAGTGCTCGGCGCGGTGGGTCAGAAAAAAGGAGAGGGGCAGGGTAAAGACCCGGTCTACCTCGGCGGGTGAAAATGTGCCGCGGTAGTTCGTAAGCTCCGCCGCAAAGGCATAGACCTTCTGTCCGGCGGGACCGCTCTCTGTGCCGATTTCCCCGAGCACGGTGAGCTGGCGGTCTTCGACCAAGAGTTCCTCTCGCGCTTCGCGGAGGGCGGCTTCGAGCGGCGTCTCGCCTTCTTCGATGCCGCCGCCCGGGAGCGCAATGTCGCCGGGCTGGTGGCGGAGGGAGAGCGCGCGGCGCTCAAAGAGGATGAAGAGCTCCCCGTTTTTCTCAATCAGGGGGAGGAGGACAGCGGCCTCTCGCTCTTTTTTTTGCGGTGCGGGTGCGCTTTGCAGTGCGCGGCGGATATCATTCGGACGGAAATGCATGGCAATCCTTTCGGGGTGCTTGACAAAGTAGGAACAGCGACATAAAATAAAACCAGCTTTCAAATTCGAAGTGCACAGTCGGCGGCAGTGGCCCTTTCGGGTCACATGCCGCCGTTCCTGCTACTGCAGCTGTGGCTTGAGTTTGTCGGCATTATAACACAAGGAGGAGAGACATGAAATTCAAACGTTGGATGGCAATGGCAACAGCGGCAGTGCTCGCATTCGGCACACTTGCGGGGTGCGGACAGAGCGGAAAGAAGACGGAGAGCACAGCGGCGAGTGCGGAGAGCACAACAGAGGCGAGCGGCAAGAAGTTAAAGATTGTCGCGACCATCTTCCCGGAGTACGATTGGGTGCGTCAGATTCTCGGCGACGAGGCAAAGAATGCGGATATCACGCTCCTTCTTGACAAGGGCGTCGATTTGCACAGCTACCAGCCGAACGCCGAGGATATCGCAAAGATTTCCGAGTGCGACCTCTTCCTCTATGTCGGCGGTGAATCGGACGGCTGGGTCAAGGATGCACTGAAGGAAGGAAAGAATCCGGACCGTAAGGTCATCAACCTCCTCGAGGCGCTCGGCAACAACACGAAGGAAGAGGAAGTGGTCGAGGGCATGCAGGCCGAGGAAGAAGAGGGCAGCAAGGACAGCGAGACTGAGGCAGCGAGCCAGGCAGCGGAGAGTCAGGCTGCGGGTGAGAGCACGGCGGCGAGCGCAGAGAGCGAAGAAGAGGAAGGCCCGGAATACGACGAGCATGTGTGGCTTTCGCTTCGGAATGCCGAGAGCATCTGTGAAGTCATCACGGAAGATCTGAAGAGCCTCGACAGCGCACATGCGACAGTCTATGAGGCGAACTTAAAGAAGTACACGGAGCAGCTCGATTCGCTGGATCAGCAGTACGCAGATGCGGTCAAGGCAGCGGCCAACAAGACCCTGCTCTTCGGTGACCGTTTCCCGTTCCGCTATCTCGTGGATGACTACGGCATCAAGTACTATGCGGCCTTTGTGGGTTGCTCGGCAGAGACCGAGGCGAGCTTTGAGACGGTCTCCTTCCTCGCAAAGAAGATGGATGAGTTCGGCCTGAAGCACGTCATGACGATTGAGGGGCCGAACAAGAAGATTGCGGAGACCATCATCCAGAATACGAAGGACAAGAATCAGGATATTCTGACTCTGAATTCGATGCAGTCCACGACGGAACAGGACATCGAGAGCGGCGAGACCTATCTCGGCATCATGCAACAGAATCTGGAAGTTCTGAAGAAAGCATTGCAGTAAGGAAACGGAATGAAGGCGCGAAAGCGCCTGTAACGGAAAGGCAAAGCATGGCACAGCTTCTCTGCCGGGATCTGACACTCGGCTATGACCAGAAAAGCATCTTGGAACACTTGAATTTTGAAGTCAACGCGGGAGATTATCTCTGCATCGTCGGAGAGAACGGCTCCGGCAAGAGCACGCTGATGAAAACCATATTGGGACTGCAGCCGCCGCTCGCCGGCACGGTGGAGCGCGGCGACGGTCTTCGCGCCAATGAAATCGGGTATCTGCCGCAGCAGACCCTGGTGCAGCGCGATTTCCCGGCTTCGGTCGAGGAAATTGTGCTCTCGGGGCGGCAGGGCAGAACCGGTTTCTGGCCGTTTTACAGAAAGGCAGACCGGGAGAGCGCGGAAAAGAACATGGAGCGCATGGGCATTACCGAATTCCGGAAGCGTTGCTACCGGGAACTCTCGGGCGGACAGCAGCAGCGCGTGCTGCTCGCGCGGGCGCTCTGCGCGACCGAGAAGATGTTGCTTCTTGATGAGCCGGTCTCGGGTCTCGACCCGAAAGTTACGGCAGACATGTACCAGCTGATTCAGGGGCTGAATGAAGAGGGTATCACGATTATCATGATTTCGCACGACATTGCGGCAGCTGTGCAGTATGCGCAACATATTCTGCACATCGGCAAGAAGGTGTTCTTCGGCACCAGAGAGGAATATCAGCACTCTCGGCTCGGCGAGTGGTTTTTACAGGAAGAGAGTGTGAACGCATGATGGCTATGGTACAAAAAATCCTCTTTTATCTGCAGTATCCGTTTGTGCGCTACGCCCTCATCGTCGGCGTGCTGATTGCGCTGAGCTCCTCGCTCCTCGGGGTGACCCTGGTCCTGAAGCGCTACTCCTACATCGGCGACGGTCTCTCGCATGTCGCCTTCGGCGCCATGTCCGTTGCGACGGTCCTGAAGCTCTCGAACCAGATGGTTCTCATTCTGCCGGTCACGATAGTCTGCGCGGTGCTCCTGCTTCGCACGGGCCAGAACAGTAAGATTAAGGGCGATGCGGCCATCGCCATGCTTTCGGTCGGTGCCCTGGCCTTCGGCTATCTGGTCATGAATGTGTTCTCAACTTCGGCCAATCTCTCGGGCGATGTCTGCTCGACGCTGTTCGGTTCGACCTCGATTTTGACGCTGACCAGCCGGGAGGTGCAGCTCTGCGCCGCACTCTCGTTCCTGGTGGTCTGCCTCTTCATTGTCTATTACCAGAAGATTTTTGCGGTGACCTTTGACGAGAATTTTGCGCGCGCCTCGGGGACCGACGCCGGGCGGTATAACCTCCTGATTGCGATCACGGTCGCGGTCATCATCGTGCTCGCAATGAATCTGGTGGGGTCGCTGCTCATCTCGGCGCTGGTCATTTTCCCGGCGCTCTCGGCAATGCGCCTGTTTCACAACTTTAAGAGTGTTACCGTTTGTTCCGCACTGCTCTCGGTGACCTGCGCGCTGCTCGGTATTCTCGCGTCTATCCTCGCGGGAACACCGGTCGGCTCGACCATCGTCGCGGCGGATGCAATCGCATTCGGGCTTTGTTGCCTGATTGCGGCGGTACAGCGGAGGAAGACAGCATGAAAAATAAGAACTATGTATGGCCGACGGCACTGGCGCTTGTGCTTCTGCTCAGTGCCTGCGGCGGCGCGGACGGGGCAAAGAGCCGTGCCGGCGGAAGCCAGACCAAGAGTGTCAATGAGGTGCTCGCGTCGGGGCAACAGGCGGCGGAGAGTCAGAAGGCAGCGAGCGCAGCGTCGGAGACCGTCGATGTCACCGCGGCGAGCCGCGTGGTCGAAGAGAGCAGTGAAGCACCGGTCGACTTAAAGGGCGCGGATGGCACGGACATCGACCTCACGAAGTTAAGCGCTACCATGGTTTTCTCGGAGGTCTATAACATCATGGTGAATCCTGACAGCTGCATGGGCAAGACCATACGGATGAAGGGACTCGTCGCAATCTACCACGACGAGACGAAGGACACGGACTACTACTCCTGCATCGTGCAGGATGCGACCGCCTGCTGTGCGCAGGGCATCGAGTTCAAGCTTGCGGACAACTACCGTTTTCCCGACGACTATCCGCCGGAGGGCTCGGAAATCACCGTGCGCGGGCGCTTTGATGTCTACAAGGAGGGCGAGTACAAGTACGCTGTCTTAAAGGATGCGGTGCTCGAGAAGGTCAACACCGAGAACGAGGGCGAGACAACGGCGCCGTAAAGTGCAGGCCGACAGACAAAGCAAAAGAGCTGCGGGACGAAATTTTCGTCCCGCAGCTCTTTTTGGAGTTATAGGACAAAAAGAGTTGGTAGAAAACCCCGCAACGCTAGTAGAATCAA
>NZ_DBHIHF010000020.1:0-46459 GCF_057248925.1 Stomatobaculum sp. | reverse complement strand
ATAAAACCCTCCTTACCGTGACACTTTCGTGTCCAGTAAAGAGGGTACATATCATAAGGCGGGAGCTTTGTTCGTTTCCGACATTCCGGTCGGCGCAGCGCCCGAAATCGTGTCACTCCGCAGTGGCCGTAAAAGTCTGCTCAAACAAAATCACCTCCCGCGCTGCCCTATGCCGTGACGGGAGGTGATGCTCTGTCTGTCTTACGCCTTGACCGCCCTGGTCAAGATGAAGGTCGGGACGTTGTACTCGAAAAACGGCCCGGCTTCGTTTGTATCTTCCAATATGTCTTTGAGAAGAAAACCCGCTTTTAACTGTCCGCCGATCTGTTCTTCCAGCGTATGCGAAAAGACCAGCGCCATATCCTCTGCGAGCAGTTCCTGTCTGAGGGCCTCATCTTTCAGCGGATTAAAGGGAAGGCGCCGCCCGGTTTCAGCACGCGGTATATCTCGGCGAATATCGGCAGCACCTCTTCGACATAGTGGTTGGAAACCGGGTTCACTACCATGTCAAAGCTCTCATCCGCAAACGGAAGTCGCTCCGTCATATCGCCCTTGCAGAGCTTGATGGAATATCCTTCCCGCTCGCTCACAAGCCGGTCTGCGCGCAGTTGCTCTTCCGAAAAATCCAACAGCGTGCAGGCTGCGCCGAGGGCCGACAAGGCAGCCATCTGCTGGCCGCCGCCCGCCGCAAGGCCGAGTACCTGTTTTCCCTTGCAGTCCTCATACCAGGAAAACGGCACCTTCCGGTTCGGTGTGAGCATCAGCATGGCCTCTCCGCGCGCCGCCGCGCGAAACTCTGCCTCAGTGAAAGGCTTCATCCAGGGTAAATCGTACTTTTCCTTCCAGGCGTTGATGCTGGCCTCATTTTGACCGGTATACTTCATGTTTCCTCCCCCGCCGTCACGGTAAAGGTCTTTTCAAATGTCGGTTCGTCAAAGAAGTACCGCCCCTCCCCGGCTCGTAGCCTGAATTCGAGCTTCTTCACTTCCGTAAGCTGATACTTCTTGAGCTCTTCTTCCTCACAGCTCACGGTCAGGAAGGCCTTTTCTCCGACATCCAGATTTTCGTCAAAACTCTCATGCATCATGCAGTCATCGGCGGAGACCTGGTCAAACTCGAAGAAATAGGGCTTGTCACCGATGTTTTCGAGGTACAGGTTTGCGCAGTAAGCGCCATCCTCAAACCCTGTATGCAACAAGGTCACCCGGAAATTTTCATTTTCTTCGAGCACCTGCTCATTTTCTCCGGCACGACGCACGAAGCTCGTGCCGCTCCCCTTGCCGTAGGGGTAGATGTGAAACACATCCGGCGTATCGCGGCGCGCGCCGATATCCGCCGTGTCCTCGACATCAAAGGTGAACTTTAAGTCCTGAAAGTCCCACATGTCATAGTTCGGGTTCTCGCGGAACACCACCTGCTCTTTGACTGTCTTTCCGGCCTTCACTTTCGGCGTGCAGTAGGCCTCGAGGCGCAGGTCGTCGCCGCTCACCGCTAGCATCCGGAATAAGAGCTCCTTATCGTCTGTCTTATTTTCAAGGCTTAGGTTCACAATATACCGACCGCGCTTTCCCTTCTCGATGCCCTCCACGGTGATCGCATACCATTCCTGATCGACTGCGAGAAAGGACTCTGTCTGCGGCGCTGTCGCGTGCTTTTCGCTGTCCGCACCGCTCTTTTGCGCTGTGCTCTGCTTACGCGCGCAGGCGCCGAGCGTTACCGCGAGCGCCAGAACGAGTGCCGCTGTCAGCCACTTTTTTCTCATGCTGTACCTCCTGCCGGGTTCGTTGCCTTGTTCAGGGCTTCAAACGAATGGTGTCATCAAAGAGCAGCGCACTCGAAATGTTTTTTCCGTCCGTCACCTTGAGCGAAAACTCTGCGTCGTGCACCGCCGTAATCTGATTCTCCTCGATCTTCGATTTGCTGAAGCGCAACGTGTCGAAGCGCCGCTCGCCGGGCTCCAGATACGCGGTCATGACATTCGCAATCATTTTGCCGTTCAGCGACGGATAGTCGATTGCAAAGCGCATCTCTTTCTCGCCGTTATTCTCGAGATAAAAGTGCATCAGATAGTTTTTTCTGTCGTTGAATTCGCCGCCAAGGAAGACCACCTTGAACGTATCATCTTCCGCAATCACCTTATCGTGCTTTTTCACCTGCCGTTCAAAGCGGGCACCGCTGTTCCCGCCGTGGGGGTAGATGTGCACTTCGTCCGGCTGATTGCGGCGGGCAAGCGGATCTGCCTCGTCCTCCACCTCAAAATCGAGCCGGATGTCGCTGAAATCCGAGAATGCGTAATACGGCGATTTGCGAAACGCAATGTTCTCTTTGACGGTCTTGCCGGGCGCAAGCTCTGCGCCGAGATAGCTGTCCAGCACGAGCTTGTCACCGCTTGCGTGCTCAAGCGAAAACTTGAGGGTCTTATCCGCTGTCTTATTCTTTAAGGTCACGAGAACCGCATACGCCCCGTCCTCTTCGGCCTGTATGCCATCCACAGCAATCGAATACATCTCCCGATCCGCCGCGGTGAAAGGCGCTAAGGCCGTGGTTTCCGCTGTCTCCGCCCGCTTCTCTGCCTTTTGTCCGCAGGCGCTCACGGAGAGTGCCAGTGCGAGCAGGATTGCCGCGCTCCGGTGTCTTTTCATCTGCCTTCCTCCTGTTGTCCCTTTCCGTGTGCCGCTGCCGCGGCACAGGTTCCGGCTGTGCACGCAACTTTTCCAAAAAAGCATACCATGTCCTCTACATTTCAGACAAGTATTTATATACTTAAGTTTTATAATTTGATATTTCTTCCAACAAAAAAAGCAGCCATCCTCCGGCTGCTCTTTTGCCGCTTTCCTGTTTACGGCGTGACGGTATAGGTCTTATCCAGAAGCGGTCCGCCCGCAAGATTGTCGACATCCTGCGCCCGCAGATTGAACTGAAGCTCCTTAATCTCCGCCTCCGGGATTGTTAGGTCCTGATAGGTGATAAACCCGAGCAGGGACTGCCCCGGACCTACATCAAAGTAGCGCGTTGTGCTGCGCGTCTCTCCGTTCACACTCCCCTTATCGCTGTTGATATAGAGCCGCTTGTTTGTCTTATTCCGGAGATAGAAAAACACATTCTCATCTCCGAATTGGTCCTGCTTGCACTCTGTTACCACAACTTCAAAAATCTCATTGTCATCGAGCTGCTTGTAGCTGTCATTCGGCGCAAAGACATACTTCACTTCCGTGTTTTCGCCGTAGGGGTAAATGTGAAACACATCCGTCTCCCCCTTCTGATTCTGCGCATTGCTGTCCCGAATCGCAAAGCGGAAGGTCAAATCACCGAAACTCTGCAAGCTATAGCTGCTGTTCTTTTGGAACATCAGATTGACCTGCTTTTCCTGTCCGGGCTCTACGGTCTCGCTGATTCCGCTCGTACTGAGCACAATGCCGTCGCCCTCCAGATTCTTTAGCACAAAGACATAGCTCTTGTCCGCACTCTTATTCTGCAGCGTGAGCTGCAGATATTCCTGATCCTCTCCGAGCTTTCCGTAGTTGTCGATTTTTACGCCGTAGTCTTCCTTGTCCACTGCCTGAAACGGGGCAATCTGAAACGCAGGTTTCTCCCCTTTTTCCTGCTTCTCGCTCTCAGCCCCGCTCTCTGTAAGCGCAGTGGTCTCTGCGCTCTTTGAATCCGCTTTCTTACCGCCGCAAGCCGCCAAGGAAAGTGCTGCGATGCATGCCAGTGCAAGTGCTGTGCTTTTCTTCATTCCTCTGTCTCCTCCGTTTTGCGATACCTGTCTCTTTACCGAAAAGCATAGCACGCAGGGGCTGACTTTACAATACAGCCCCCCTTCATCTAATCTTCCGTCCGCCTGTGACAAAGCCTTTGCCTGTCGCCCGATACAAAAAGGCAGCCCCTCGGGACTGCCTTACGGTTTACGGTTCCACGGTATAGGTTTTTTCGAGCGCCGGGTGCTCCGACATCACGAAGGTATTCCCCTCATCCACAAAGAGGTTGAAGCTCAGATTCTGAATCGCCTCGACCTTCGTGTCCTCAACATAGGAATGATCCCAGAAAATCGGGATAAACGCGGCCTGTCCCGCTCCCACAACATAGAAGTTATTCATTTCAATCGGGATGCCGTTGACTGCGCCGCCCTGGATATACAGGGTAATCAGCTTATCGGAACGGTTCTCGAGATAGAGGTTCAGGACATAATTGCCGTACTTGTCCTTCGTGACACCGGTGTTCGTCGCCTTGAAATACGCGTTCTCATCGAGGAGCTTATCGCCCTCCTTTTCCTTCCAAGTATAGTGAACCTTGCTGTTTTCTCCGTTCGGGTAGATGTGGAACACCTCATCCTTTTCCGGCGTATAGACCGAGAGTTTCGAATCCTGAACTAGGAAGCGGAACTCGAGGTCACCGAAATCCTGGAGCTTATAGTTCGGGTTCGTCCGGATCGGGAGCTGCACCGGAACCTCCTTCCCCGGCTCCACGACCTGATTGATAGGGCCGTAGAGGCGGATGCCGTCTCCGGTGAAGGAATCCAAGAGGAAGCGATTCGATATCGTCTCGCTTTTGTTCTGCAACCTGAAGGAAATAAATCCATTGCCAATCTCATCCGTCATATACCCGTCGACGCGGATGCCGTAATCTTGCTTGTCGACGGCCTGAAAGGGCTGGATAGTAAAGGGCTTCTCTGCCTCGCCGCTCGCCTCGCTTGCCGCTACGGTCTCGCTCTTTGTCTCCGCCTTTTTGCCGCCACCGCAGGCAACGAGCGGAAGCGCAAGGCTCAGCGCAAGGGTCCATGTCACAAGTTTTTTCATATCTTCCTCCTGTTATCCGTGTGTTCTATGTTCGCGTTCTCCGGCTTACTCTTTTCCGAAGACCTGCTCCCTCAGTCTCTTTCCGGTCGGCGTTGTCGCAAGGCCGCCGCCCGCGGTCTCCTTCAGATCGGACGACATGCGGTCACCCACTTCCTTCATCGCGAGTATGCACTCATCCGCCGGAATCTTTAAGCCGATGTCGGCAAGTGCCATATCGGCGCAGGCGTAGGCCAGAATCACGCCTGCCGCATTTCGCTTGATGCAGGGAATCTCAACCAGGCCCGCGACCGGGTCGCAGACCAGGCCGAGCTCATTTACAATGACCATGCCGAGCGCATCCGCACACTGCGCGGGCGTACCGCCCATGAGCTCGACCAGCGCAGCCGCCGCCATGCCGGCCGCAGAGCCGCACTCCGCCTGACATCCGCCCTGTGCGCCCGCAATGCAGGCATTGGTCGCAATGACCATACCAAAGGCTCCCGCCGTGAAGATGGACATGACCACATCGCGCTTTGAAAAATTTCTGTCCTCGTACATCGGCACGAGACAGCCCGGCAAGATGCCACAGCTGCCGGCGGTCGGCGTCGCGACGATACGCCCCATGGCTGCGTTACAGTTACTCACCGCCAGCGCGCGCGCCATGGCCTTGGTCATCAGTGTCCCCGTGAGGCCGCCCTTCTGCTCGGCGTACTGCTTCATGCGGTAGCCCTCTTCGCCGGTTAAGCCCGAACGCGATATTCTGCCGGGCTGCTGTCCCCAGTCCGCCGCCTCAATCATCACGTCAAAGTCCTTCTCCATCTCCCGATACAGCTCTTCTTCCGTGATGCCGAGCTGCTGCGCTTGGTCTTTCAGACAGAGCTCGCTAATTTTAAGGTCTGCCTTCTCGGCCGCCTCCACGATTTCCTGAATGGAATTGTACTGAATCATTCTGCCCTCCGTCAGCCAAGCGCGCGAATCAGAATGGCGCGCTCCACATTTTTAATGTGATTGAGATCCTCAATCACGCTCTCCGGCGGCATCTGGTCAAGTTCCAGCATCATGAGTGCCTCACCGCCCTTTTCCTTCCGGCTCAGACGGAAGTTGCCGATATTCAGGTCGCCGTACTTCTCGTACATTAAATGGGTGACCGCCGCAATTACGCCCGGGCGATCGAGGTGCAGAATTAAGAGGGTGTTGTTATCGCCGGTGAAGTTCACCTCCATGCCGTCGATGTTGGTAATCTGAATGTTGCCGCCGCCTATGCTCGCGCCCTCGACCATGCCCTGCTTGCCGTTGTCACACTCGTAGTAGACGCGCGCCGTGTTCGGATGCGTACCCGGAATATCTTCCGGGATAAACTCATAGGAGAGTCCGCGCTCCGCCGCAATGCGCATCGAGTCGCGGAGCTCCTCCGACCAGCTGTAGTAGCCGAGAATGCCGGCGAGAATCGCGCGGTCCGTGCCGTGTCCCTGATAGGTGCGCGCGAAAGAACCGGAGAGCTGAATGCGCACGCGGACAATGCGGGCATCACCGGCGAGTTTATTGACAACACGCCCGATACGGCACGCGCCGGCCGTATGCGAGCTCGAAGGCCCTATCATCACGGGCCCGATGATATTGAAAATATTCATGCGTTTTACTCCTTGTGACAGTTGAACTTTGGTGATTCTGCTGCCAGTTACAGTGTACCACAGCGCGTCAAACTTTTCTGCCAAAAGAAGTTTCCGGACAAAAAAACAGCCCCGGTTGCCCGGAGCTGTTCGCGATTTCTATGATTCTCAAGCC
The DNA here is from genome assembly GCF_057248925.1 of Stomatobaculum sp. Classification (NCBI taxonomy): domain Bacteria; kingdom Bacillati; phylum Bacillota; class Clostridia; order Lachnospirales; family Lachnospiraceae; genus Stomatobaculum; species Stomatobaculum sp. The sequence continues at coordinate 39,899 of NZ_DBHIHF010000020.1, read as the reverse complement.
TTCTTGACGGAGACAACCGTGCCCTCGAACGGGTTCGTCTCGGAAATCGTGCCCGTGTAGGTAACGGTGACCTTGTCGCCAGCCTTGACATCGGAAAGGCCTTCCGGTGCCTTGCCCTGCTCGAAGGTGAACTGATAAGCCGTGCCCTTCTCATCGACAAGCGTGAATGCAAAGTCCTTCACCTCGTCAAGGGTGCCGACCATCGTGGACTCCTTAGCATCAGCTGCCTTGTCATCCTTCTTGGAAGCATCAGCCTTGGTCTCGCCTGCCTTGGTGGTCTCGCCGGCCTTGGTGGTCTCGTCCTTCTTGGTCTCCGCAGCCTTGGTCTCGCCGGCCTTGGTCTCGACGGAAGACTCCTGCTTCGCTGCAGTAGTCTCTTCCTTCTTGCTGCCACCACAAGCGGTGAATGCAAGAGCTGCTGCTGCAACAGTTCCTAACACCAGTGCGCGAACTACATTCTTCTTCATGATTTTATCCTCCTTTATATGCCTGCGGAAAATCCCGCCTGCCATGGAGACAAGTATAGCGTTTTATTTTTGAAAAACAAGCGCTTTTTGCGATTCTTAAAGAAGTTTATCTTTTTTTTAGCGTTTTTCGCCCTGGTGGCGAAAAACATTGTCTGAAAACTCGAATTCTCACCGACTATCGTTTTAATATCGCACACTTCCCTTGAAATTTCGCTCCAAATCCCGTCTTGCGTCATTTTTTGCGATGGTCGCGCGCTTATCATACTTCTTTTTGCCCTGTGCGAGGCCAATCTCCACTTTGACGAGTCTGCCCTTCAGGTACACTTCGAGCGGTACAAGCGTGAGCCCCTTCTCCTTGATTGTGCCGATCAGGCGGCGGATTTCACTCTTATGCATGAGGAGCTTGCGCACGCGGAGCGGGTCTTTGTTGAAAATATTTCCCTTCTCATAGGGATTGATGTGCATCCCGTAAATGAAAATTTCTCCGTTCCGAATATCGACCCAGCTCTCCTTGACGGAGCAGTGCCCCATCCGGAGCGCCTTGACCTCCGTGCCGAAAAGCTCGATTCCGGTCTCAAAAGTCTCAAGAATAAAATAGTCGAAGCGGGCTTTTTTATTGTTTGCGATGAGTTTTTTGCTCTCTTTTCCCATGCCTCTCCTCTTTTCCTCCTTTAATCCTCCTCGTCCGCCGGAAGTGCCGGTTCGGGGATAAAATCGACGGTGCGGAGCAGCCTGTCGGCGCCGGTCACGCGGACGCGGAGCGGCTCGCCGAGGCGATAGCGCTTCTTCGTGAACTCACCGACCAGCTCGGCCTTCTCCTCGTTAAACTGATAGCGGTCGTCCCGCAGCTCCGAGACCCGTATCATGCCGTCCACGGTGTTTTTGAGCTCCACATAGATGCCGTAGCGCGTCACACCGCTGATAATGCCGTCAAATACTTCATTGATGTGCTGCTCCATATACTCGCACTTTTTGAACTTCACAGCATCCCGCTCGCACTCCTGCGCTCTCCGCTCGGTCTTGCTCGCCTGCTCGGCGACGCCCGGCAAAATGGCGCGGTAGTGCTCCGTCCGCTTCGCATTTACGCCGTTTCGCAGATTCTCCTTGATGATGCGGTGTATCTGGAGATCCGGATAACGGCGGATCGGCGAGGTGAAATGCGTGTAATAGCGGGAAGCCAGACCGAAGTGCCCGACGCAGTCCACCGAATAGCTTGCCTGCGTCATGGTGCGAAGCGCCATGCGGCTCACCAGATCTTCAGTCTCGGTGCCCTCGACGCGGAGCAGGAGCTTTTGAATTTCGCGCGGTGTGACTTCTCCGTTTTTGAGCGGCAGATTCAGACCGAAGTTTGCGACAAAGGTCTTTAATACCTGCAGCTTCTCTGTTGTGGGCGCTTCGTGAATGCGGTACACGAACGGAACATGCTTCAGACAGTAGGTCTTTGCGACCGTCTCATTGGCCGCAAGCATGAAGTCCTCGATGAGGCGAGTCGCCTCGTTCCGCTCATAGGCGCGGATTTCGAGCGGCTTGCCGGCGGGGCTCAAAATCACCTTGCTCTCCGGGAAATCAAAGTCGATGTAGCCGCGCTCACTGCGGCGCTCCCGGAGCACGCGTGCGAGGTCATCCATCTCCTCGAGCATCGGCACGAGCTCCGCATAGTGTTCGCAGAGTTCCGGCTCGTGGTTCGTGACAATCTGATTGACTGTCGTATAGGTGAGACGGCGGTCGGAGCGTATCACCGACTCGCAGATTTCATGTCTGACCTGCTCGCCGGTCGGCGTAAACTCCATGAGACAGGAAAGCGCGAGGCGATCCTCGCCCTCGTTCAGCGAACAGATGCCGTTCGAGAGCGCGACCGGCAGCATCGGAATCACGCGGTCGGGGAGATACACGCTGGTACCGCGGTTTAAGGCCGTGCGGTCAAGCGCCCCGCCCTCTTTCACATATTCGCTGACATCCGCAATGTGGACGCCGAGCAGGAAGTTGCCGTTTTCGAGGCGGTCGAGCGAAATCGCATCGTCCAGATCCTTCGAGTCTTCGCCGTCAATTGTGACCGTACAGAGCGCGCGAAGATCCCGGCGCCCGCTGAGCTCCGTCTCCTCTGTCCTGCCGCGCTTTGCGACATGCGCCGCCTCAATCAGACATTCCTCGGAAAAGCTGTCCGGAATGTCAAAGCTGCGCACAATCGAGGTCAGATCGACACCCGGCGCTGTCGCCCGGCCCAGCAATTCGGTGACGCGCCCCTCGAGTGCCTCGCCCTTCTCCTTCGGATAACGCGTGATTTCGACCACGACCTTCTGGCCCGTCTCCGCACCGAGTGACTCCTTCTTCGGGACAACGACATCCGCCGCAAAGCGCGCGTTGTCCGGAATCACGACGCCGCCGTTGTTTTCGCGCCGGTAATAGCCGACCAAACGGCTCACACCGCGCGCCACCACCTCCACGACGCGTCCCTCGCGGCGCTCGAGCTGCTGCCCGCGCGGAATCAGAATGCGGACGGTGTCGCCCTGCAGCGCGCCTCTCGTCTTGTCGCGGGGTATGAAGACATCGTGCTCCTCCCCGGGAATGCGGACAAAGCCGAAGCCCTTCGCATTTGCCGCGAATATACCCTCCTTCTCCTCCTTTTCCGGCTTTCCGTACTTGCCGCTCTTCGAGATGCGGATTCTGCCCTCCCCAACGAGCGCGTTCAGCGTCTCCTCGAGTTCCCGCCGCTTGGATTTCGGCACATCCAGAAACATTGCGATTTCCCGGAGGCGCATGGGCTGGTACATCGGGTCTTCCATCAACTTGAGCAGCACCTGTTCTCTCTTCTTCAATAACTCTTCGTGCGTCATACGCTCCCGCTTTCTCCTCTTTCTTGGAATCTGTCGTCAAAAAGACCGTGAAAAAAAGCCCCCGCGCGTTCTGCGGGAGCTTCCTTTCTTTTACTTTATCAAGTTCAGCGCAAATGCAATAGCGAGGAACAGCACCGCCGCAACTGCCGTGAGCTTTTCAAGTGTTCCCTCCACCGAGCGTCCGCGAATCTTACCCCAGTAAGAATCCGCAATGCCGCCGATTGCACCGAGTCCCTGATCTTTGCCCTCCTGCATCAGAACGACACCGGAGAGAAACACGCAGACAATGACAAAAACAATGGATAAAATTCTATTTAAAATAATCATCCCGTTCCTCCAGCCTGTGCCGCAATTCGCCTGAATGCGGACACATTTTCCGATATAATACCACAAATGATGCGGCCGGACAAGGATTTCTCGGAAAGTATACATTCAAATAAAAACAGGAATTATTATTGACATTTGAGTAAGACATGGTAAACTGTACCCAAGATGATTTTAACTCATCTAATCTTTATGAGTTCTTTCTAAGTTTACATTTACTGTTAATACAAGGAGGAAAACCACATGTCCCTTATCGGCAAGGAAATCAGCGATTTCAGCGCACAGGCGTTTCAGAACAACAGCTTTAAGACCGTGAACCGCGAGGATCTCCGCGGCAAGTGGAGCGTCTTCTTCTTCTACCCGGCGGACTTCACCTTTGTGTGCCCGACCGAGCTCGAGGACCTCGAGAACAACTACGCCGCCTTCCAAAAGGCAGGCTGTGAGATCTACTCGGTCTCCTGCGACACGCACTTTGTCCACAAGGCGTGGCACGATCACTCCGAGAGGATCTCGAAGATCACCTATCCCATGCTCGCGGATCCGACCCAGGCGCTCGCGCGCGACTTTGAAGTCCTGATTCCGGAGGCCGGTCTCGCAGAGCGCGGCACCTTCATTGTGGATCCGGATCTTAAGATTGTCGCTTACGAGGTCAACGCGGGCAATGTGGGCCGCAATGCGGAGGAGCTGCTCCGCAAAGTGCAGGCTTGCCAGTTTGTCCGCGAGCACGGCGATGAGGTTTGTCCGGCCAAGTGGACGCCCGGCGCGGAGACCCTGAAGCCGAGCCTGGATCTCGTCGGTGCGTTGTAAAGAGAAAGGAATATCCATGACGTCAGAAGAGAGAACTTCTTTCTATGACGCGGTAGTCATCGGCGGCGGCCCTGCGGGGCTGACCGCCGGTCTCTATCTTGCGAGAGCCTGCTACCGCGTCCTCATTCTGGAACAGGAAAAGTTCGGCGGCCAGATTACGATTACCGCCGAGGTTGTGAACTACCCGGGTGCCGCGCCGATGAGCGGCGAGGCACTGACTGCCGAGATGCGCCGCCAGGCGGAAAACTTCGGCGCGGAATTTCTGCTCGCCGAAGCGACGGAACTGAAACAAGAAGACGGTTTCTTTGTCGTCAGAACGCCGAAGGGGGGGTTCCGCGCCCACGGTGTGATTCTCGCGACCGGCGCGCATCCGCGCATGATCGGTTTTCCGGGCGAGGCGGAATATAAGGGGCACGGCATTGCCTATTGTGCGACCTGCGACGGTGAGTTTTTCACCGGCCGCGAGGTCTTTGTGGTCGGCGGCGGTTTTGCCGCTGCGGAGGAGGCTGTGTTCCTCACGAAGTACGCGTCCCATGTGACCATCCTGATTCGCGAGGAGGATTTTACCTGCGCCGCAAAGGTCGCCGAGCCCGCGAAGCAGCATGAAAAAATTACGATAAAGTACGACACCGAGGTCGAGGAGGTGACCGGCGACAGCCTGCTGCGCCGCATTCGCTACCGGAACACAAAGACCGGCGAGGTGAGCGAATTCAGCCCCGCGGACGGCGGAAGCTTCGGTGTCTTTGTCTTTGCGGGCTACGCGCCCTCCTCTTCGCTCCTCAAGGGCCTCGCGGAGATTGACGCGCAGGGATATGTACCGACCGACCGGAATCAGAAAACCAGTCTGGACGGCCTCTACGCCGCGGGCGACGTCTGCGAAAAGAACCTGCGCCAGGTCGTGACTGCGACCGGCGACGGCGCGGTTGCGGCGACCGAGCTCGAAAAATACATCGCAAAGCGCCAGAAAGAGACGGGTGTCAAAGCGGATATTCAGACCCGCCGCGCGGCTGTCCATACGGTGACTGACAGTCAGTCGGCACCCGCAAACGCAGCTGTCGGGGACGAACCGTTTGACAGCGCGATGCTCGCCCAACTCGAGACGGTCTTCTCACGCCTCACAGAGAACCTGACGCTGAAGCTCTACACCGATCGGAGCGCACTCTCCGAAGAGCTTCGCCGGTATCTGACCGCACTCACCGCGCTGAGCGACAAACTGACGCTCACGGAAGCGAGTGCGCCCGATCCGCTCGCCGCGCGCGATACGGACACTGCTCTGCCCTATGTCCGCATTTTTCGCGAGAACGGCAACTACGCGGGACTCTGCTTCCACGGCGTGCCGGGCGGCCACGAATTCACTTCGTTCGTGCTCGGACTCTACAATGCCGGGAGCAAGGGGCAGCCGGTCTCCGAGGACAGCTTGTCCCGCATTGCCGCAATCGACAGGGACATCCGGATTCGGATTCTCGTGAGCCTCTCCTGCACCATGTGCCCGGAGCTTGTGACGAGCGCGCAGCGCCTTGCGACGCTGAACCCGCATGTCACGACGGAAGTCTTCGACCTGAACCGCTTCCCGGCGCTCCGCGAGCGGTACGATATTATGAGCGTCCCTTGCTTCCTCGTAAACGACGAGCCGCCGCAGTTCGGCAAAAAGGATCTCACACAACTCCTCGATTTGCTCGGCGTATAAGCACGCCGCAAAAAAACAGCGTTCCGGAATGAACCGGAACGCTGTTTTTTGTTTGTCTCTCGGAAGAAAGGCTCAGAGCTTTACCTCGACCTTTTTCAGGTGCCAGATATCTCTCACATACTCCTCAATTGTGCGGTCGGAGCTGAACGGACCTGCCGCTGCGGTGTTCCGCATGCACATCTTTGCCCAATTCTCCTCGTCCGCGTAAGCCTTGTCCACACGCTCGTGCGCCTCGGCATAGGAGCGGAAGTCCTTGAGGATAAAATAGACATCCGGACGGTCTCCGTTCGAGCCGGTGAGCAGGGAGTTGTAGATGTCGCGGAAACGCTCCGGATCATCCGGCGAGTAGAAACCGTTGATTAACTGCATGAGCACGCGGCGAATCTCCTGGTCCGCGTTAAAGATAACCATCGGGTTGTAACCGCCGTTCTGCTCGTAGTGAATGACCTCGTCCGCTGACATACCGAAGATGAACGCATTGTCCTCGCCGACTTCATGCACAATCTCGATGTTTGCGCCGTCCATCGTGCCGAGAGTCGGTGCGCCGTTCAGCATGAACTTCATGTTCGAAGTGCCGGACGCCTCCTTACTTGCGGTCGAAATCTGCTCGGAGACATCTGCCGCCGCAAAGATAATCTCTGCGCTCGAGACACAGTAGTCCTCGATGAAGACAACCTTGATCTTGCCGTTGATCGATGCGTCGTTGTTAATCACATCCGCCACGGCATTGATTAACTTAATCGTGAGCTTCGCGCGGTGATACCCTGCTGCCGCCTTTGCGCCGAAGATGAAGGTGTGCGGATAGAACGGCATATCCGGGTTGTCCTTGATCTTGTTGTAGAGGTACATGACGTGGAGAATGTTCATGAGCTGGCGCTTGTACTCGTGCAGACGCTTGACCTGAACATCGAAGATGGAACGCGGGTCCACGACGATACCGTTGTGCTCGAGAATGTAGTTCGCGAGGCGCACCTTATTCTTGTACTTAATGTTCATGTACTCCTGGCGGCTCTTCTCATCATCCACATAGACACCGAGCTTTTTCACCTCGGAGAGGTCCGTAATCCACTTGTCGCCGATGCGCTCCGTGATCCAGTCGGCGAGCAGCGGGTTCGCGTGGAGCAGGAAGCGGCGCTGCGTGATGCCGTTGGTCTTGTTGTTAAACTTCTCGGGCGAGAGCTCGTAGAAGTCGCGGAGCGTCTGCTTCTCAAGAATTTCGGTGTGAATCTTCGCGACGCCGTTAATCGAGAACGAAGCCGCGCAGGCCATGAATGCCATGCGCACCTGACCGTCGTGGATAATTGCCATGCGGTCTTTTCTCGCCTGGTCGCCCGGGAACTTGTGCTCGATTTCGAGCAGGAAGCGGCGGTTGATCTCCTCGACAATCTGGTAGATACGCGGTAACAGGCGGGAGAAGAGCTCAATGGGCCACTTCTCGAGCGCCTCGGTCATGATTGTGTGGTTCGTGTACGCGCAAGCCTTGCTCGTGATTGCCCACGCCTCTTCCCAGCCGAGCCCCTGCTCGTCCATCAGGATGCGCATGAGTTCTGGCACCGCGACCGTGGGGTGGGTGTCGTTCATCTGGAACACGACATAGTTCGGGAGCTCGCGGATGTCGTCGTGGCCCTGCAGGAACTTCTTGATTGCGGTCTGAAGAGACGCCGAAATGAAGAAGTACTGCTGCTTTAAGCGGAGCTCCTTGCCGGAGTAGTGGTTGTCATTCGGGTAGAGAACCTCGGAGATGGTTCTCGCGAGGTTCTGCTCCTCGACCGCTCTCTGATAATCGCCGCGGTCAAAGGAGTCGAGGCGGAAGCTCGTAATCGCTTCCGCGTCCCAGATGCGGAGCGTGTTCACGATGTGGTTGCCGTAGCCGACAATCGGAAGATCGTAGGGCACCGCGCGAACCGACTGGTAGTTTTCCTGATAGAAGTGCGGGTTGCCGTTCTCCATGCGGGTCGCGACATAGCCGCCGAACTTGACCTCGCAGGCATACTCGTCGCGCTTAATCTCAAACGGATAGCCGTTCTTTAACCAATCATCCGGAATTTCCTTCTGGTAGCCGTTCTCAATCTTCTGGCGGAACATGCCGTAGTGATAGCGAATGCCGCAGCCGTACGCCGGGTAGTTGAGCGTCGAGAGCGAGTCGAGGAAGCAGGCAGCGAGACGACCGAGGCCGCCGTTGCCGAGCGCCGGATCTCTCTCCTCATCTTCGATTTCCGTGAGATCGAAGCCGAGTTCTTCGACTGCCTCACGAATCGCATCCTCTTCCTTGAGGGCGAGCATGGTGTTGCCGAGCGCTCTGCCGACCAGGAACTCCATCGAGAGATAATAGACCTTCTTTGCGTCCGCCTTGTCATAGGCCTTCTGCGTCGCAATCCAGTTGTCAATCACATCTTCCTTAACCGCATAGGCGACTGCCTGATAGACCATCTGCAGCGTCGCCTCACTGACATCTTTCCGGTAGAGCGTCTTCAGGTTGTTGATAATCGCCTGCTTCAGCGTCTCCTTATCCAACTTCTTGATAACTCCTGCCAACTCAATCTCCTCCATTTCTCACTGCGCTTTGACACATCTCACCGAGAGTGTAACGAGTTCGCCGTTCAAATTCCACTCTTTCGTGAAATCTTCACGATTTTCGTCCGATTCACTATGAATCTCATCGGAAAGAATCGTATTCTTCAACAATTCTTCGTACTTCGCGGCGAGTGCGGCAATCTTTGCGTTGCCGCGGATGTTCAGCACAATGTGATCCGTGACCTCAAATCCGGCATCTTTTCGCATGGTCTGCACTTTCGAGATCAGCTCGCGCACAAAGCCCTCTTCGATGAGCGCCTCATTGAGTTCAATGTCGAGCACCGCGGTGATGCCGTTGTCCTGCGCGGAGACATAGCGCTCCGACTGCGCGCTCTCGATTAAGAGATCTTCTCTGCCGAGCGATACTTCCGTGCCGTCCGGCAGGGTAAAGCCGAGACTGCCGTTTGCGTTGAGTTCCGCCATGGCCTTCTGACCGTCGAGCGCCTTTAAGTGCTCCTTAATCGCATTCAGATGCTTGCCGTACTTCGGTCCCACGGTCTTTAACTGCGGCTTGAAGAGGTAATTCACAAAGCGCTCCGCGTCGTCCGTGAACTCGAGTGCCTTTACATTGAGCTCATCGCGGATGATGTCCTGATAAAAGCTGCCGAGCGTCTCCGGCGCCTTCACGTAGAGCATCGAGAGCGGCTGGCGGTTCTTTCTGCCGGAAGCCTCGCGCGCCGAGCGACCCAGCACGACCACTTTCAGCACCTCGTCCATGCTCTTCTCAAGTTCCGCGTCGATGTGCGCCTCGTCCGCAACCGGGTAATCGCAGAGATGCACGGACTCCGTCGCGGCTGTATCGACCGTGCGAACCAGGTTCTGGTAAATCTGCTCGCTCATAAACGGAATCATCGGCGCAGCCGCCTTCGCGACCGTGACCAGCGCCGTGTAGAGCGTCATGAACGCATTAATCTTGTCCTGCTCCATGCCCTTTGCCCAGAAACGGTTGCGGCAGCGGCGCACATACCAGTTCGACATGTCATCGACAAACTCCTGAAGCACCGCGGCGGTCTCCGGAATCTTATACGCCGCAAGATTCTTGTCCGCATCCCGCACCATGCTGTTCATCTTCGAGAGCAGCCACTTGTCCATGACCGAGAGCTTCTCGTAGTCGAGCGTATACTTGGTCGGGTCGAAGCGGTCAATGTCGGCATAGAGCACATAGAACGCGTAGGTGTTCCAGAGCGTGCCGAGGAACTTTCTCTGACCCTCGCGAACCGCATCCTCCGAGAACTTCTTCGGGAGCCACGGCGCCGCAGCGGTGTAGAAATACCAGCGAATCGCATCGGCGCCGAAGGTATCGAGCGCCTCCATCGGATCCACGGCGTTGCCCTTCGACTTGGACATCTTATTGCCGTTCTCATCGAGCACGAGCCCCATTACGATGACATTCGTGAACGCCGGCTTATTAAAGAGCAGCGTCGACTCCGCGTGGAGGGAGTAGAACCAGCCGCGGGTCTGATCGACCGCCTCGGAGATAAAGGACGCCGGAAGCTGCTGCTCCAAGAGTTCCTTGTTCTCAAAGGGATAGTGGAGCTCCGCGTAGGGGCAGGCGCCCGAGTCGAACCAGACATCGACCACCTCCGGGACGCGCTTCATCTTGCCGCTGCACTTCGGGCAGGGAATCGTAAAGCGATCCACATAGGGGCGGTGCAGCTCGACAGTCTTTGCGCTCTCGTCGCCGGAGAGCGCTGCCAGCTCTTCGCGGGAGCCGACCGCAAGCTTCTCGCCGCAGTCCGGGCACTCCCAGATATTGAGCGGCGTGCCCCAGTAGCGGTTTCTCGAGACCGCCCAGTCCTGAATGTTCTCAATCCAGTTGCCGAAGCGCCCCTCGCCGATCGACTGCGGCACCCAGTTGATTTTCTGATTGTTCCGCACGAGGTCGTCGCGCACCGCGGTCATCTTGATGAACCAGGACTCGCGCGCATAGTAGATGAGCGGCGTGCCGCAGCGCCAGCAGTGCGGATAGTCGTGCTCGACCTTCGGGGATGCAAAGAGCAGTCCTCTCTCCTCGAGATCCTTCAGCACTTCCGGATCTGCCGAGACAGCGCCTTCTTCGATTTCCTTCTCGGTCGGCTTGCAGCGCATGCCCGCAAATTTGCCGGTCTCAGGCTTCATCTTTCCCTTATCATCGACCATCTGAACGAAGGGCGCGTCATAAGCGCGGCCCACGCGCGCATCGTCCTCACCGAAGGCCGGGGCAATGTGGACAATGCCGGTACCGTCGGTCATCGTGACGTACTCGTCCGCGTAGACAAAGAACGCCTCTTTATGCTGGCGCGCTACCGCTTCCGCCGCACAGCTGTAGAGCGGCTCATAGGGCTTATGCTCGAGCTCCTTGCCGGTATAGCGCGAAAGGATTTCATAGCCCTCGCCGAGCACCTTCTCAAGCAGTGCCTCCGCGAGATAGTAGGTATTGCCGTCCGCTGCCTTGACCTTCACATAGCTCTCGTGCGGATTGACGCAGAGCGCGATGTTCGAGGGCAAGGTCCAGGGCGTCGTGGTCCAGGCGAGGAAGTACGCGTCTTCGCCTTTCACCCGGAAGCGGACAATCGCGGTTCTGTCCTTGATTGCCTTATAGCCCTGTGCGACCTCGTGCGAGGAGAGCGGCGTTCCGCAGTGCGGGCAGTAAGGAACCACCTTAAAGCCCTTGTAGAGCAGGTCTTTCTTCCAAATTTCCTTTAAGGCCCACCACTCCGACTCGATATAGTTGTCGTCACAGGTGATATAGGGGTGCTCCATGTCCGCCCAGAAGCCGACCTTGCCGGAAAAACGCTCCCAAATCTCCTTGTAGCGCCACACGGACTCGCGGCACTTTTTGATGAAGGGCTCGACGCCGTACGCCTCGATTTCATCCTTGCCCTCGATGCCGATTTCCTTCTCGACCTCGAGCTCGACCGGCAGACCGTGGGTGTCCCAGCCCGCTTTTCGCGGGACATACTGTCCCTTCATCGCGTGGTAGCGCGGAATCATGTCCTTGATGACACGGGTCTCGACGTGGCCGATGTGCGGCTTGCCGTTTGCGGTCGGCGGCCCGTCGTAAAACATATAGGTCTCGCAGCCCTCGCGCTGCTCGACGGACTTCTCAAAAATCCGATTCTCTGCCCAGAACTTCTCGACTTCGCCCTCGCGTGCCACAAAGTTCATGTCTGTTGGGACTTTTCTGTACACTGCTCCATCCTCCTGTCTCAAAAGAAAAAGCGCCCGCCCCTCTCAGGACGAACGCTCTCTGCTTTCGCTGTACCACCTGTATTTTGCTTTTCCCCGTGACGTGGGGCCTACGTCTCTCCCTACCCCGCAGCTTATGCCGCGGCTCCGGAGAGCGGCTCAAAAGTGATTTTCAACACGGATACTTGGCGCCGGGCTTCCACCGTCCCCGGCTCTCTGTCGCTGTTTTCCGTGCCTACTCTCTTTGTCAACGCCTTTGGCTATAGGTTTTTTTCAGTATAATCAGCCTTATTTTCTATGTCAAGGAAGAAACACGCTTTCCCCTCAGCGAAGGCGCGGCAAAGTGACTTCATCCACATAGTTCGTGAAGAAACTCTTCCGCACATCTTCTCTCTCCTTGCTTCTCCCGAGCGCCCACATGAGCTTCGTGACTGTCGCCTCCTGGGTCATATCAAAGACCGGGATGCCGCCGCTCTCCTGCACGCGAAGACCGGTCTCGTAAACATCGAGATTGCTGCCCTCGTAGCGGCACTGGCTGCCCACCAGGATGCTCATGCCCTTGCTGCTCGCCCGGTCGATTTCCTCCAGAATATTATTGTGGAGGAAGGGCACGCCGCCGAGACCGAAGGCCTCGACAAACACACCTTCACAGCCCTTGTCGTAGAGATAGCGGAAGATATCCGCGTGCATACCTGGGAAAATTTTTAACACCGCGATGTTCTCCGAGTACTCCGGTGAGAGCTGAAACGCCGCGCGGCGGAGCGGCTCCTTTAAGACCTGCATGCCGAACGCATTGAACTCGCCGATCAACGGATAGTTGACCGACTCAAAAGCATTAAACGAGACGGTTCTCACCTTCGAGGTGCGGCAGCCGAGAATGAGCTTCTGGTGAAAGACCGTATAGACGCCGCGGAGCATGCCGCTTAAACCCGCCGTAATCGCGCAGCGGAGGTTATCGATCGCATCGGTCAGGGGCGCGCGGAGCGGCAGCTGGCTTCCCGTCAGAATGACCGGCATCTCGATATTCTGGAGCATGAACGAGAGCATCGAGGATGTGTAGGACATGCTGTCCGTGCCGTGGATGATGACCACACCGTCACAGTCCTCTCTGGCCGCCGCGACAAGATTCGCAATCGCGACCCAGTCCTCCGGCGTGATGTTCGCCGAGTCGAGGGAAGCATAGTCCTTTAACTCAAAGCTGTGCCCTTCTCCGATCGGACCTATGGTTTTCATAATTTCCTCGAGGTTGATGCCCGGTGCAAGTCCTTTTTCGCTCGGCACCGAAGAAAAGGTGCCTCCCGTGTTAATCAACAGCAATTTTTTGCCCATAGCAGCCTCCGTTTTCGTCATAATGTCTAATTCTAACAAAAGCGGCACAAAAACTCAATGCGCTTTGCCCCATTCACTATAGCGCATGGAAAAGCCCGCCGCTTTGTGTTATCATGCTCTAAAGCCTGGCAAATACGCCGACTGTGACGCGGAGTCAGGGCTTACGAAAGGAGCGATTGCGATGATGAAACTCGTATTGGTGCGACACGGCGAAAGTGAGTGGAACAAGAAAAATCTGTTCACCGGCTGGATGGATGTGGACCTCTCGGACAAGGGCCACGAGGAGGCAAAGGCTGCCGGTCAGCTCTTAAAGGCAGAGGGCTATGATTTCGACATCTGCTTTACTTCCTACTTAAAGCGCGCAATCCACACGCTGAACCACATTCTGGACGAGATGGACCGCGACTGGCTCGAGGTCGTGAAGAGCTGGAAGTTAAACGAGCGCCACTACGGTGCCCTCCAGGGTCTCAACAAGGCGGAGACTGCCGAGAAGTACGGCGAGGAACAGGTCAAGATCTGGCGCCGCTCGTTCTCGACCAAGCCGCCGGTGCTGGATCCGAATGACGACAGAAGTGCAAAGAAGAGCCCGGCTTACCGCGATGTGGACCCGGCGCTGCTCCCCGACTGCGAGAGCCTGGAGACCACGATTGAGCGCGTGGTTCCCTACTTCAACGAAGTGATTCGCCCCGAGATGGAGGCCGGCAAGCGCGTCATCATCGCGGCACACGGCAATTCTCTCCGCGCTCTTGTCAAGTACTTTGACAACATCTCCGAGGAGGATATTATCGGTGTCAACATTCCGACCGGCACCCCGCTCGTCTACGAGTTCGACGATTCCTTTAAGCCGATTCGCCACTACTATCTCGGCGACCAGGAAGTACTGAAGAAAAAGATGGAGGCAGTCGCGAACCAGGGCAAGAAACAGGCTTGACGCGGCACAAAAACAAATGCGAAATCTGACCCTACTGACAGACCTGTACGAGCTCACGATGATGCAGGGCTATTTTGAAAACGAGGATGTCAACAAGACCGTTATCTTCGACATGTTTTACCGCGCGAACCCCGAGGGCAACGGCTATGCAATCTGCGCGGGACTCGACCAGCTCATCGACTATGTAAAGAACCTGCACTTTACGGAGGCGGATATCGCCTATCTGGAGAGCCTCGGCATCTTTAAGCCCGCCTTCCTCGACTACCTGCGGGACTTCCGCTTCACCGGCGATATCTATGCGATTCCGGAGGGCACGGTCATTTTCCCGCGCGAACCGCTCGTCAAGGTCATCGCGCCGATTATGCAGGCACAGCTCATTGAGACCGCGCTTCTGAATATCATCAACCACCAGAGCCTCATTGCGACCAAGGCAGCCCGCATTGTGCGCGCGGCGCAGGGCGACGGTGTGATGGAGTTCGGCTGCCGCAGAGCGCAGGGCCCGGATGCCGGTATCTACGGCGCGCGCGCCGCGATGATTGCCGGCTGTGTCGGCACCTCGAATGTACTCTGCGGACAGATTTTCGATGTCCCCGTGAGCGGCACGCACGCGCACTCCTGGATTATGAGTTTCCCGGATGAGCTCTCTGCGTTCCGCGCCTATGCGAAACTCTATCCGGATGCCTGCATCCTCTTAATCGACACCTACGACACGCTGGACAGCGGCCTGCCGCATGCGATTCAGGTTTTCAAGGAACTGCGCGAAAAAGGCATACACCCGAAGCGCTACGGCATCCGCATGGATTCGGGCGACTTAGCTTACCTCTCGAAAAAGGTCAAGGCCGCGCTCGACGCCGAGGGCTTCACCGATGCGATTATCTCGGCCTCCAACGATCTCGATGAGAACCTGATCGGCTCTCTGAAGGCGCAGGGCGCGACCATCAACTCCTGGGGTGTCGGCACCAACCTGATTACCTCGAAGGACTGCCCGGCTTTCGGCGGCGTCTACAAACTCGCGGCCATCTGGAGCGAGACGGAGCAGCGCTTCCTGCCGAAAATCAAAATTTCGGAAAACGCCGAGAAAATCACCAATCCCGGCGACAAAAAAGTGTATCGCATCTACGACCTGCAGGGCATGATAGTCGCAGACCTCATTGCGCTCGCGGACGAACAGTTCTCTGCGGATGATCCGCTGCTACTCTTCGACCCGATCGAGACCTGGAAAAAGACGCTGCTCCCCGGCGGTTCCTACCGCATGAAAGAGCTCCTGGTTCCTGTCTTTGAAAAGGGCAGCTGTGTCTACGAGTCCCCGAAGGTCATGGACATCCGGCAGCACTGCAAGGAAGAGCTTGCGACCCTCTGGGAGGAGTCAAAGCGCTTCGAGTACCCGCACCAGACCTATGTGGATCTCTCGCGGAAGCTCTGGAATGTCAAAACCGGTTTGTTGGAACAGTATCAGACAGGAGTATCTGAATAAGCATGATTCAGGATATTGCACCGCATCACTATGATGTAAGCTATCACACAGAGAGAACGCCCGCGCGGCGTTCTTTCCTTGTTTTGGTCGCCCGGGAGGGTGTGCTCTTCCGGGCAACGGACGACGGCTTTACGCTGCCGCGCTTCGCCGATTTCGAGACAGAGAGTCTCCCGTTTCCGTCCCTCTGTCAGAAGGCGCGCTATCTCTTTGCGATCGACGAGGACTTTTTCTTTCTGCTGCCTGCGAGCGCCCTGCCCGCCGGAAAACTCGGCGAGGGCTATCGCTTTCTCGGCCCGACGGAGCTCCGGGACCTGAGCCCCCGCTATCTCGCCTTTGCCGCGATTACCGCGACACAGCTATACCGCTTTTACGACCAGCGGAAATTCTGCGGGCGCTGCGGCGCGCCGATGACACATTCCGAACACGAGCGCGCGATGTGCTGCAAGCACTGCGGTCTCATAGAATACCCGAAAATAAGCCCTGCCATCATTGTCGCGGTGCGGGACGGCGATCGCCTGCTCCTGACCCGCTATGCAAAAAACGCCTCCGACTATCGCCGGAAGGCGTTGGTTGCAGGCTTTGTGGAAGTCGGTGAGACCCCGGAACAGGCGGTGGAACGTGAAGTCATGGAAGAGACCGGGCTCAAGGTCAAGAACATCCGTCCCTATGCCGTACAGCCCTGGTCCTTCTCCGACTCGCTGATGCTCGCCTATACCGCGGAGCTCGACGGTTCCGACCGCATCCGCCTCGATGAGAACGAACTCTGCGAGGCCTCGTTTGTGCCGCGGGATGAAATCCCCGACAATCCGACGACCGCCAGTGTCGGCAACGAGCTGATTCAGCGCTTTAAGCGCGGGGAGCTCTGATTTCTCACTCGACGCGCTCTAAGATGGAACCGTCCCGGTAGGCAGTGAGAAGCTCGTTCAGATCTTCAATCTGCGCGGCGAGCCGCTTGCCGATGTCGGTGTCACCGACCATCACGCGATAGGGCTCGATCTCAAACTGGTTTGCGCGGGATTCGATGTCCAGGTTCTCACTGATCACGCGCTCCACCGACTCAAAGGGCATGTGGCTCTTGATGCGCATGCCGTGGGAGTTATAGATCAGCGTATAGCCTGCGATGCCTGTGGTTTTATGGTAGGCGCGCGAAAAGCCGCCGTCGATCACAATCAGTTTGCCGCCCGCCTTGATCGGATTTTCACCCGCCGAGGCGTGCACCGGCGTGTGACCGTTGACGATGTGCGAGAGGTCGGACTTTAAGCCGAACTCCCGCAGTATCATGCGGCTCGTCGCCTCAGAGTCGAGGAACAGGTAGTACGGGTCCTGCGGCTCTTTCCAGCTCGCCTTGTCGTCCAGGTAACTCCGCTCGAAGGTCTTCACGACGCGGCCGCACATCGGCGACTTCGGGCCGCCCCAGAGATAAAACATAAAGTCCACATAACGCGCTTCGCCGGTATTATAGGCGAGGCGCGCCGCTTTTTCGCAGAATTCGAAATAACTCTTGCCTCGCAGGAACTGCCCGAAGAAATTGACCTCCTCCATCTGCCCGTCCTCGGTCAGCGGCACGCAGCCGTGGAACAGGAGGTTATCGTTCATTTTGAGGTAGACGCTGCCGACCGCATAGAGGAATTCGATGTGGCGCCTAAGCTGCGGGCTCTGGCAGAACGAGCGCTTTAAGTCGTCCATCACTTCACGCTCTTCGGGCGTCATCCGGTAGGGATCGCTCCAGTCGACGGTCGGAAACTCCATCGTGTTCATCGCGTATTCAACGCCGTCAATCGTGACGGTTCCCTTCTCCGCGTCCACCTTGTCGAGCAGGAGTCTGTCCTGCATCTCAAACTCGGGGTGGCGAAGAATCAGCTCGCCCTCGGCCTTGAACATAATCACATTGATGGCTTTGACCATGGCTTTTGCCGGCGTGCCCTCATAGGTCTTTTCGGCAAAGAGTTGCAGGCGGCGAAGAGAAATGCCGTAGCCGCTCTCCAAAATGCGGATATTGTTGTAGCGCACATTGTTCCGGACGACATTCGCGATGCAGGCTTCATTGCCCGCGGCAGCGCCCATCCAGAGCACATCGTGATTGCCCCACTGGATGTCGAGCGAGGGGTAGTCGAGCAACAACTCAATGATTTTATCGGCGTCGGCGCCGCGGTCAAAGAGGTCGCCGACAATGTGCAGGTGGTCTACCGCGAGGCGCTTAATCAATGCGGCGAGTGCAATGATGAACTCGTCGCCGTTCTGAATGCCGACAATTGTATCCAGGATGCGCTCGTGGTAGGCAAGCTGATTGCCGTCCTCATCCGGCAGAGCGTGCAGAAGCTCGTCGATGATATAGCCGAATTCCTTCGGCATCGCCTTTCTGACCTTGGAGCGCGTATACTTTGAGGAGAGCACGCGCGCAATTTCGATCATGTGCCGGAGCGTCTCGCGGTACCACTTCGGCGAAATTCTGCCCTCGCTGTGCAGACGCTGCAGCGCCTCCTTCGGATAGTAAATCAACGTGCGGAGTGCCCGCTTCTCGGTGTCGTTCAGCACATCCGCAAAAATCATCTCGATTTTTTCGCGAATCACACCCGAGCAGTTGTTCATGATATGCAAAAAGGCCTCGTACTCACCGTGAATGTCGCTCATGAAGTGCTCGGTGCCCTTCGGGAGATTCATAATCGCCGCGAGGTTGATAATCTCCGTGCATACGGCCTGGCGTGTCGGGAATTTCTCTGCCAGCAAACTCAAATATTTCCGCTGTTCCTGATTCATGCCGCCTCCTTTTTTGAAAAGCAGAAAAGCCAAACCGCAGTTTTGTTGCGATTTGGCTTTTTCTTATCAGTCATTCACGTCTGCTGCGCTTCTTCGGCCGCGACACCCGCAAGGGCAATGTCCGTCCGCATGTACTTGTTGGCAAACGAAATTTTCTCCGCAGCCGCATAGGCTCTCTCGCGCGCCTCGCGTATCGTCTTGCCGAGCGCCGTGACATCGAGCACCCGGCCGCCGTTCGTGACAACGCGCCCTTCGTCGTCAAAGCGCGTGCCCGCGTGATAGCAATAGACATCCGGCTCGCTCTTCAGGCTCTCAAGTCCCGAAATCGGCAGCCCCTTCTCGTACTTTACCGGATAGCCCTCGCTCGCAAGCACGACTGTGACGCAAGCCCTGTCACAGAACTTGAGCTGTACCGCATCGAGTTTTCCCTCGACGCAGGCGAGCATGACTTCGAGGAGATCGTTCTCCATGCGCGGGAGCACGACCTGTGCCTCCGGATCGCCGAAGCGCACATTGTACTCGAGCACGCGGGGGCCGTCCGGCGTCAGCATGAGTCCGAAGAAGATAACGCCTTGGAAAGGTCTCCCCTCCGCCGCCATCGCATCGACCGTGCGCTGATAAATCTTTTCTTCGCAAAACCGCGCGATCTCATCCGTATAATAGGGGCTCGGCGAATAATTTCCCATGCCGCCCGTATTGAGACCCTGATCGCCGTCCTTGGCTCTCTTATGGTCCTGGGCGCTCGCCATAATGCGTATGGTCTTGCCGTCCACAAAGGAGAGCACGGAGACTTCTCTGCCCGTCATGAACTCCTCAATGACCACCTTGTCGCCGGAGGCACCGAACTTCCGCTCAAGCATCATTTCCCGAAGTCCCTCTTCGGCTGCCTCGCGGGTCTCACAGATCAGAACGCCCTTCCCGAGCGCCGGTCCGTCCGCCTTCAGGACAACCGGAATCTTGCAGGTCTCGAGATAACGCTTTGCCGCCTCGTAGTCCGTGAAGCTCTCGTAAGCAGCCGTCGGAATCTCATACTTTTTCATGAGTTCCTTGGCGAAGGCCTTGGAGCCCTCGAGCACAGCCGCGTTTTTCTTTGGGCCGAAGACCTTGAGTCCCGCTTCTTCCAGAAAATCTGCGAGTCCGCCGATCAGCGGATCGTCCATGCCGATTACAACAAGATCGATCTTCTCTCGCAGGGCAAAGTCCCGGATTTTTTCGAATTCCATCGCGCCGATCGGCACCGGTTCCGCAACTTCCGCGATGCCGGCATTGCCCGGCGCGCAGTAGAGTTTTGAGAGCCGTCCGCTCTCCCGCAGTTTCCGGCAAATCGCATGTTCTCTGCCGCCGCCGCCGACTACCAGTACTCTCATGCCCTGTCCTCTCTCTCGCTTGCCTCGCGCGCCGTCTCTTCAATGGCACGCGGCAATAAAATCCACTCTGCTTCTTCCATAACGCGCCGCTGTAAAGTCTCCGGCGTGTCGCCCGGCTTCACCTCGACGGCTTTCTGAAGAAGTATCGGCCCCTCATCGAGTCCCTCGTCCACAAGGTGCACGGTCGCGCCTGTCACCTTGACGCCGCGCTGCAGCGCTTGTTCGTGCACCTTTAAACCGTAGGCGCCCTTGCCGCAAAAACTCGGAATCAGCGAGGGGTGAATGTTTAAAATTCTGCCGCGGTAGCGGCGTATCATCTCATCCGGAATCTTCACGAGATAGCCCGCGAGCACAATGAGATCCAGCTTTTCGCGCTCCACCGCCGCAAGCAGGGCGCGGTGAAAGGCCTCCCGGTCCGGAAAATCCGCCGGGGAAATGCACTCGTTCGCAATCCCCGCTGCCGCTGCGCGCTGCAGTGCGTAAGCGGAGGCATTGTTCGAGAGCACATAGACCACCTTCGCATGGCGAATCACACCGCTCTTCTCGGCATCGAGAATCGCCTGCAGATTGGTCCCGCCGCCGCTCACCAGCACGCCGACTCTCAGCATAAGTCGACGCCCTTTTCGCCTGCCTTGCATTCGCCGATCACAAAGCTCTTTTCGCCTGCTGCCCGGAAGGCTTCGAGGGTCTTCAGGGCATCGGCCGGATCGACCGCGACCACCATGCCGACACCCATGTTGAAGGTGTTGTACATGACGTGTTCGCTGACTTCGCCCTTCTCTGCCATCAGGCGGAAAATAGCCGGAACCTGATAGGCGTCCTTCCGGATTTCCGCGCGAATGCCGTCTTTCAGCATGCGCGGCACGTTCTCGTAGAAACCGCCGCCCGTGATGTGGCTGCAGGCGTGAATGCGGATGCCCGCCTCCTTCGCGCTCTTTAACGCCTTCACATAAATGCGGGTCGGCGCAAGCAGCACTTCGCCGAGCGTCGCACCGAGTTCCGGATAGAAGCGCGTCAAATTCTCCTTGCTCATCTCAAAAATGTTGCGGACCAGAGAGAAGCCGTTCGAGTGGACACCGCTCGACGCAATGCCGATCAGGACATCGCCCGGCTTCAGATCCTCGCCCGTGATGAGATCCTTTCTGTCGCAGGCGCCGACCGAGAAGCCCGCGAGGTCGTACTCGTCTTCCGGCATGAGTCCGGGGTGCTCTGCGGTCTCGCCGCCGACCAACGCGCAACCCGCCTGCACACAGCCCTCCGCGACACCGGAGACAATCGTCGCAATCTTCTCCGGGACATTCTTGCCGCAGGCAATGTAGTCGAGGAAAAAGAGCGGCTCACCGCCCGCGCAGGCGACATCGTTCACGCACATCGCGACACAGTCAATGCCGATTGTATCGTGGCGATCCAGCAAAAACGCAATTTTTAATTTGGTGCCGACGCCGTCGGTTCCGGACAGAAGCACCGGATCCTCCATGTTCTTGATGCCCGCAAGGGAGAAGGCACCCGAAAAGCCGCCGATGCCCCCCAGCACCTCGGGGCGCAGCGTGCGCTTTACATACTGTTTCATCAGTTCGACGGACTCATAACCCGCCTCAATGTCAACTCCGGAATTTCTGTAATCCATTGCGGCTCCTCTCACTTGAGAAAACTCTGGTAACCCTCGCGCTGCAGTTTCTCGTCCTTACCGACAACCTCATCGCGCATTTCCTTCTGAAATGCCTGCAGCTTCTCCTCGAGCGCCTTGTCGCCGACCGCGAGAATCTTTGCCGCGAGAATGCCCGCGTTCTTGCCGCCGTTGATTGCGACCGTCGCGCAGGGAATGCCGCTCGGCATCTGCACAATCGAGTAGAGCGAATCTACACCGCCGAGATCCGAGGTCTTCATCGGGATGCCGATGACCGGCAGCGAAAAGAGCGCCGCGCACATGCCCGGCAGATGCGCTGCCTTGCCCGCTCCCGCGATGATGACCGAGAGACCGCGCTCTCTGGCACCGTTTGCCCACTCAAAAAAGACATCCGGCTCGCGGTGCGCCGAGATGATGCGCATCTCGTATTCAATCCCCATTTTCTCCAAAAATGCCGCCGCCTGTGCCATCACGGGCATATCCGAATCACTGCCCATTACAATTCCGACTTTTGCCATTGCACCCTCCTTATTGATTCGTTTCACTTGTATTATATCGGCGCTCTTCTTTGAGCTCAATCCCAATTTTTATTTGCTGTCCGGCGCATAGAGCTCGATAAGCCAGCGCTGCTGCCGCGCGGAATATCGCGTGTTGTTTCCGCGCTCGCTTTGATACCGCAAAATTGCCGCAAGGCATTTTTCGCGCATCGTTTCGTCCGCTGTTTCACGGATGAGCGGGCGCAGTCTGTCCCGGAGCGCCTTGTCGAGAAAAAGCGATAAATCTTCGGCGTGCGCTGCGGCAATCTCCGGATACCGGTCCGCATACCAGGGCAACTCCCCGGGTAAGGTGACTGTCAGACCGAAGGGTCCCTCTGCCCGCCCCGAAAAGCGCTGCCGCACATCTTCTTCCGCGTAATCGAATGCATCGTAATAGATCGCTGTCCGTACCTCATCCGGCGCACTGCCCCGGGCAAGCAGCCCGTAGCACTGCAGAAACAATTCGAGGCAGCGCACCCTGAGCGCCGTGTCGCACTGCGGCGAAAACGCGCGGCTACAGACGGACGACAGCACCGAGAGCAGGGCCTCCTCTTCCGTATTGCCGGGTAATGCGAGGCAAAGTGCCCCGCAATGCGCTTCTTTGCTCTCCTCTGCGACCGCCAGAAGAGCAAGCGCCTCCCGACCGAAAAAGCCCCGAAAGCGTTCGGTCGCAAAGCGCTCCGCTGGTATCTCCAGAAGGCGCTCTCTTGCGAGCCGAAGCCGCTCCCCGAGCAGCGTTTCCCGCTCCATCAGCTGCTGAGCCCGAGGAACTGGGCGATTAACCAAGTCACCAGCACCAGGCCGCAGAGCGAGAGCCCGATCCAAGTATAGAGCTGATTTTTTTCTTTCTCGCGGAGTGCGGTCACTGCGAGGTAAATACCGTAGAGCGAGACCAGCATGGCACTCATGACCGCCGCCGCAACCGTGAGCGAGGGCTGTCCCGCTGCCTGTAGCATGCTGAAAAAGGCAAGCACCGTAAAGAGCACGGCGACAACGCCGCCGCAAAGTGCCGTGAGCCCGGTCTCGGAGTGCGGCTTCTTCAGGTAGTTGATCAGCGAAGAGAGCTGCTGATTCTGTTTGCCCTTCTTCTTCGGGCGCCGCTGCTTGCTGCGGCGCACCTGCTCTTCTTTCGGCAAAAATTCCGGGCGCTCCAGAATCGAGTCGTCACTCTTTGCAACCGGCGTCAGAAATTTATATTCTTTTTTTCGAAAGGGATTAGGCAGACGCACGATTTAACCTCCTCAGAAACAGCCGGAAAATAAAATAGCCCGCGACAACGCCGATCGTATTCAAAAAAATATCGTCGACATCAAAACTGCCGAGCCGGGTCAGAAGCTGCACTGTCTCAATGAGCCCCGAAAACAACACCCCGGCAATCAGGCTGCGGAAAAAGCTGTGGCGCTTTCCGCTCACAATCGGCAAAAAAAAGCCGAAGGGCACAAAGGCAAAGACATTGCCGAAGGTATTCAGGATAAAAGCGCGGTAGCCGAGTATGTGGCGGTAATGCCAGAAGCGCCAGATTTCCCGGAACAGCACAATGTTGTAGCGCAGATTCGCACTGCTCCTCCCCTGCCTGCCGAGTGCTTCGGCAAAAAAGAGAAAATAACTGAGCCCTGCGAGATAAATGACAAAAAGCAGGGTTCCGAGCAGGCGATGTTTCCATCGGATTTTATCCATGGACAGGCTCAGTCCTCCTCCGCACCGTATTCACGGTAGTAGGCATCGATTCTCTCCATCAGCGCATCGTCGATCATCACCTTGCCGTTCACTTCACGCCGGTAGAGGTGTTCAATGACCTCCTTCATCGTGACAATCGCCGTCGTCTTGATGCCGTAGCGCTCCGAGATCTCGGAGAGTGCGCTCTTTTTGCCCTTGCCTCTCTCGCAGCGATCCACGCTGACCACAAGTCCCAGCACTTCTGCGGCACCCTGCGCCTTGATGATTGGCATGGTTTCTTCAATCGAGGTGCCTGCCGTGGTCACGTCCTCGACAATCACAATCTTATCCGTATCCTGAATCGGCGCGCCGAGGAGAATCCCCTTGTCGCCGTGATCCTTCACTTCCTTGCGGTTTGCGACATAGCCCACTTCCTTCTCATAGAGCTCGCTCATGCCGATGGACGCTGCGACGCAGAGCGGAATGCCTTTGTATGCCGGTCCGAAAAGCAAGGTCGCCTCCTCGCCGAACGCCGCATGGATGGCGCGCGCATAGTAGGCACCGAGCTGCTTTAACTGGGTTCCGGTGCGGTAAAAGCCGGTGTTCACGAAAAACGGGGTCTTTCTTCCGCTCTTGGTCACGAAGTCTCCGAACTTTAAGACCTCGCACGAAATCATAAACTCAATAAATTCCTGCTTGTACTGTTCCATCGTCTCCCCCTTGTTCAGCGCACTGCGCCGATCAGTTCTCTGATATCCTCGGTTCCTGTCTGCTCGAGGTAGGCGGCAATCCCCGCCGCAACTTCCTCCGAAGCGCAAGGATTATAAAAGTTTGCGGTGCCGACCGAAACCGCCGTCGCGCCGGCGAGTATCATCTCGATTGCATCGGCGGCGGTCGAAATGCCGCCCATGCCGATTAACGGCAGCTTGACCGCGCGCGCGCAGTCGTAGACCATGCGCACCGCAATCGGGTGCACCGCAGGTCCCGAGAGACCGCCGGTGCGATTTGCGAGCACAAAGCTGCGCCGCATAATGTCAATTTTCATGCCGGTCAGCGTGTTGATCAGCGAGAGCACATCCGCACCGCCTGCCTCTGCCGCCCGCGCGGTCTCGGTGATATCCGTGACATTCGGCGAGAGTTTGACGATTAACGGTTGCGCCGCCCTCTCCTTCACGCGGCGGGTGATGTGTTCGACCGCCTTTGCCTGCGTGCCGAAGGCAATACCGCCCTCTTTGACGTTCGGACAGGAGATGTTGAGCTCAAGAAAATCAACCGGCGCCTCGCGGAGCCGTTCCACGACCTCGACATACTCCTCCTCACTGTGACCGCAGACATTGACCACGATACGGGTGTCAAACCGCTTTAAGAAGGGCAAATCCCGCTTGAGGAAGACATCCACACCGGGATTCTGCAGGCCGATCGCATTCAGCATACCGCCCGGCGTCTCCGCGATGCGAGGCGTCGGGTTTCCCGCCCACGGAACGGCCGCGACCCCCTTGGTCACGACCGCACCGAGCTTATTTAAATCCAAAAATTCGCTGTACTCTTCGCCGGCGCCGAAGGTACCGCTCGCTGTCATCACGGGATTTTTGAGCGTGATTCCCGCGAGGCTCACTTCCGTCGAGATGTTCAAAGCGCCACCTCCTCTGCGCGAAACACCGGTCCGTCGGCACAGACGCGCTTGTTTTTGACATTCGAGTGCGGATCGACCTCCGCGCTCTCCGTGATACAGCCGAGGCAGGCGCCGATGCCGCAGGCCATGCGCTCTTCCATGGAGACCCAGAGCGGAATGCCTTCCTCCGCCGCGTAGGCCTTCAGCGCGCGGAGCATGGGCAGCGGACCGCAGCTTAAAATTGCCTTCGGCTTTTCCGGCAGCGCGCGGAGCAAATCAACGACATTGCCCCGGATGCCGAGACTGCCGTCCTCGGTCGCAATCTTCACCTCATCCGCCGCGACCGCAAAGTCCTCGAGTAAGAAGAGCTGGGACTTACTGCGATAGCCGAGAAGGGCGGTCTTTTTCCCCGGGAGCGCCCAGAGGAGCTCAAGGAGCGGCGGTATCCCGATGCCGCCGCCGACCACGGCGACGTTGTCGAGCTCCGTCGGAAATCCGTTCCCGAGCGGGCCGAGGAGCAAAAGTTCGGTGCCCGCGGTATAGCGCGAGAGCTCTTCGGTGCCGCTTCCCTCCCGCGTCACGCGGTACACGAGGCGCAAAATGCCGTTCTCGCTGTCGATGCCGCAGAGACTGATGGGGCGCGGCAGGATGTGCGCACCGTTATTCAGAAATACATTTACAAACTGTCCCGGGTGTGCCGCGGCCGCAATCTGCGGCGCCAGGAGCCGAAGGTCATAGACGTTCGGACATAACGCGCGCTGTCCCAGTACGGACGCGCGCTCTCTCACTTTCGTCATGTTGTGCTTCTCCCATTCTCTGTCTCAGAAGCGGATGCAGCGCTGCAGATCCAGAATCATGTCGACCGTCGCCTGACGCGCTGCGTCGGCGAAGGCTTCCGCGCCGAAGTTCTGATATTTCTCCTGCTTCCACGCCGCAATGATGCCGCGCGAAGAGTTCACAATGCCGCCCTCGCCCCGTTCATTAAAGGCAACCGCGAGGTCCTCCGCCTTGCCGCCCTGGGCGCCGTAGCCGGGAATCAGGAAGAAGGTGTGCGGCATGCGCGCTCTGAGTTCCGCAAGCATCTTCGGGTAGGTTGCGCCGACCACCGCGCCGACATTGGACCACGCGCCCTCCATGAGGGACTCGCCCCAGGCGGAGGTGAGATCCGCAACCCGCGCATAGAGCGGCTCGCCGTCAATCAGCTGATCCTGCAGCTCGCCGCTCGAGGGATTTGAGGTCTTAACAAGCACAAAAATACCCTTGTCACAGCGCCCGCAGACCTCAAGGAAAGGCTTCACGCCGTCGCTTCCGAGGTAGGGGTTCACAGTCGCCATATCCGCGTCAAAGGGGAAAAACTGCTGATTGCCGATTGTAATGCAGCCGAGGTGTCCCTCCGCATACGCCGCCGAGGTCGAACCGATGTCGCCGCGCTTCACATCGGCAATCACGATGAGCCCGAGTTTCTTCGCAAAGCGGACGGTCTTTTCATAGGCGATGAGGCCGGGAACACCGAACTGCTCGTACATCGCAATTTGCGGCTTCACGGCCGGAATCAGATCCGCCGTTGCCTTGAGGATGGCCTCGTTAAAGCGCCAGCAGGCCTCGGCAGCGCCCTCCAGATTTTCGCCCTTCTCGGCAAACGCAGCTTTCTTTACCTCATCCGGAATATATGCTAGCATAGGGTCCAGCCCCACGCAAACCGGTGCCTTGGTCTCTTTGATTTTATTCAGCAAAGTTGTAATCATCGCTTCCTCCTGTCGGCGGCAACAAACATATTTTTCCCATTATATGTTTTTTTGCCCCGCCGTGCAATGCGGGATGCCTCTTTACGGTTTTCTTACAGCTTTTCTCCGCGTCGCACAGGGCGCAAATCTATGCTATAATGGAAAAAATTTATGACCTGATATGTCATGCAGAAGATGCAGATGGGAGCTCTATGAAATTAACAGAACAAGATCGATTCAACCACGGGGAGCAGGATCGAATCCTGGCTCTCCTGAAGCGTTGCCATGAAAAGGAAGCCTTTTCGATGTCTTTCCCGCTCCGCGAGCCGGGTACCAAGTATCTTCTCGCCTATGCGGACGAGGACTCCAAGGAGCTCTGCGCCGCAATGGCGCTCTGCGGCCTCGGCGACCAGATTTTTGAGGTCTATGCCTTTACGGACCCGGACCACCGCAGACAGGGCTATTTCCACCGCCTCTGGGAAAAGGCAAAGATTACGTTCCCGGGCAAGAGCTTAAAGGGCTCGGCGCCGATTGTCCGCTTTGCCGTGGACAGCGCCTGCAAGGACGCCCTGCCGGTTCTGCTCTCGATCGGTGCTCACCTCGCCGAGGAGGAGACCGAGATGGCCTGCAGCCTCGAGGACAAAGAGACCCCGGATCCGCGCTACCGCTTCCGCGAGTCCAAGCCCTCGGCGGAAGGCTTCCGCGCCTACGAGATTTTCCGTCCGAATGAGAAGCGCCCGGCTTTCCGCTGCTTTGTGACGCCGATGAAGGATCACAACGCGTATCTGCACCGCGTATCTGTGCGCAAGGATTTGGTGGGACAGGGTGTCGGCAGTGAGCTCTTCCCGCAGTTCTTGGGACTCTTAAAGAAGCTCGGCTACACAAAGGCGACCATGCAGGTCACGGCTTCCAATACGCCGGCAGTCCGCCTCTATAAGGCAAACGGCTTCCGGGAGACCACCTCGCTCCGCTACTATGAGCTGATGCTCTGAGCCTGATGCAATTTCCCGAACTCCCCGTCTCATAAAGTCCGCATCACAGCGACTCGGAGACGAGGAGTTTTTTGTTTTCTTGCCACTTGAATTTCTTATCCCTTGCTTTTCGTATTTTTTCTTTTTGTTGCCACAGCACTGTCTTTTCTCTCCGTGCTCTGCTATTCTCTTTCTGTCAAACCGGATTAGACACATGAAATCACTTTCATTGCCTCGCTTTTTGCGAAGAGAAAGGATATCCCATGAATTATAACGGTCTCTTGATCGGCTGCGGTGCCTTTTTGATGATAGGCGCTTTTCACCCCCTTGTCGTGAAGGGCGAGTACTACTTTGGCAAACAAATCTGGCCGCTCTTTGCCCTGCTCGGCATCGCAGCTCTCGCAATCTCCCTCTTTCTCCGCGGCACGGTTCCGAGCGCCCTCACCGCCGTATTCGGCGTGAGTTGCCTCTGGAGCATTCTCGAACTCTTTGAGCAGGAGGTGCGCGTTAAGAAGGGCTGGTTCCCGAAAAATCCGAAGAAGAAGGACTGAAACCGTTTGCTTCTTGCGCCTTCCCGCAAACATACTG
Organism: Stomatobaculum sp.; assembly: GCF_057248925.1. Taxonomy (NCBI): domain Bacteria; kingdom Bacillati; phylum Bacillota; class Clostridia; order Lachnospirales; family Lachnospiraceae; genus Stomatobaculum; species Stomatobaculum sp. The sequence goes on along the minus strand of NZ_DBHIHF010000020.1, from coordinate 11,466 downwards.
TTTCCCGCACCTTTCTTCCGTAGCCTGAACCGAAACGCTTCGCTCGATCGCCTTTCAGACTGGGTGATGCGCCTCCTGTGGCGGCATTCATATATTTTCGCTCTCTCCGTACGGGCGCATGTCCTGACCCCTGTGATGCGGATGGTTACGCAGTTTTTTATCCGAATTCAGTTGACTCTTGTAATCTAAGCTAAAATGCTTTGTTATATCCCCATTCGGATAAGATGATACACCTCATAATGACAGATTTTGGGGCTAAGCGGACAAAAAGAGTTGATAATTCAAGCCCTTGCGGTACAAGGCTTTTCCCTGCTTACCGCTTCCTTGAAACAGTATGGTTGAAGGAAGTGGTAAGAAAGCATGCGATCTGACCTTCTTGTAGTGGGCTTTGTATAAAATACGGGCAGAATAAGAAAGCTTATGAAAAAAGCTGCGTGCAGATGCACGCAGCTTTTTTCTTCGCCCGCGGCCGGACAGGTTCTTATTGTTCCGCATCGGGCGATAACTGTTCTTCTTATTAAACGCTTTTCACTCAGACGCGGAGCGTAATGTCGCAGCTTGTCTTTAATTTCTCCAGAATCTCCTGTGTCAGCTTGTCAAGCGCTTCCGGCGTAAACGCCTTTTCCTCCGGGCGGAAGGTCAGGGTGAACGCAAGGCTCTTCTTCGTCGGCGGGATCGGTGCGCCCTCGTAGACATCGAAGAGCTTCACCTCGCGAATCAGCGGGCTGCAGCTCTGAATCAGATTCACGACCTGCTCACAGCTGATTGCCTTGTCCATGACGAGTGCCAGGTCACGCTGTACCTCCGGGAACTTCGGGAGCGGCGTGAAGTAGACCGGCTCGTGCGGCAGGCTCTCAATGGTATCGAGGTCCAATTCCGCGAGATAGGCATCCGTGCGGAGATTCAGTTCCCCGGCAATGTCGTAAGCCAGCTTGCCGAGATACCCTACCTTCACCTCGCCCACATAAACCGCCGCGGTCTGGTAGGGGTGCGTGAACGGCTCGGTCGAAGCCTCATAGCGGAACTTGACATGCAGGCTCTCGGCCGCGAGATCCAAAGCACCCTTCAGGGTGAAGAAGCTCTCCTCCTTGCCGAAGAAGGCAAGCGCCAGATGGGTTCTCTCCTCCGGGTACTCCGTGAGCGGCAGGGACTTCGGAATAAATACCTTTGCGAGCTCAAAGAGGCGTCCGGACAGATTGCCGGCCTTCTGGTTCCGCATGACGGCATTCGCCATGGAGGGCGAGAGCACGGTGCGCATGAGCGAGAGCTCCTCGCTGATCGGGTTTAGAATGCGAATCGCGCGGAGTGCCTCGCTGTCCGCCGGATAGCGGAACAGCTTTAAGTCCGCCGGGGAGAAGAAGGAATAGTGAATTGCCTCGTACATGCCGCCGCCTGCGAGGGTCTCCTTTAACTTGAGCTCACGGCGCTGTCTCTCGTTCAAACCGCCGCTCGTGACCTCCGCGCTCTTTAAGAAGCTCGGCACGATGTGCTCGTAGCCGTAGAAGCGAATCACCTCTTCGGCGACATCCTGATAGCTCTCCATGTCCTCGCGGTAAGCGGGAATCTTGAGGCGCAGTGCATCGCCCTCGAGCTCCGGCTCCATATCGAGGTTTGCGAGAATGCGGCAAACCGCCTCCCCCGGCACTTCGATACCGAGCACGCCGTTTACGCGGGCCAGGCTCACCGTGAGCGGGCGCTTCTCAATGCTGTTGCCCGTATTCTTGCCTGCGCACTCATCCGTAACTGTGCCGGCGCCGAGTTCTTCGGTCAAATGCAGGGCGCGCTGCATCGCGAGTTCCACCGTGTACTCGTCCGTTCCCTTCTCAAAGTGCGCGCTCGCATCGGTGCGTTTTCCGAGCGCACGGGCGCTGCGGCGGATGTTGTCGCGTGCAAACTTTGCCGCCTCAAAGACAACCGCGGTCGTCGTATCCTTAATCTCCGAGTTGAGACCGCCCATGATGCCAGCGAGGCCGACCGGCTTCTCACCGTCGCAAATCAGGAGGTTGCTCTCGGTAAGCGTCAGCTCCTGCTCATCGAGAGTCACAAGCTTTTCGCCTGCCTTTGCCGTGCGCACCACAATGCGGTTGCCCGCAAGATCGCGGCGGTCAAACGCGTGCATCGGCTGTCCGAGCTCCAGCATCACATAGTTCGTGATGTCCACCATGTTGGAAATTGCGCTCACGCCGACCAAGCTTAAACGACGGCGCATCCACGCGGGCGAGGGTGCAATTTTCACATCCTTCACCGCGTGCGCCTCATAGCGCGGGCAGTACTGCGGCGCTTCCACTTCAACTTGAAGCGTATGCGGCTCGGTCTTCTCCTCACGGTAGCTAAGCGGCAGGGGCTTTATCTCTTTGCCGAGGACGGCCGCCACTTCTCGCGCAATGCCGTAGATGCCCTGACAATCCGGGCGGTTTGCCGTGATTGCGATGTCAAAGAGCCAGTCGTCGAGACCCACGATGGGCTTCACATCCGCGCCCGGAACCGCATCCTCCGGCAACACAAGGAGCCCGTTATAGCCTGCGCCCGGGTACAAGTCTTCGTTCAGTCCGAGCTCCATGCCGGAGCAGAGCATGCCGAAGGAGTCGTAACCGCGGAGCTTGCCCGCCTGAATGGTCGCGGTGCCGACAATCTCCGTTCTCTCTTTGTTGGTCTCACAGACCGTCGCGCCGATAAGAGCGATCGGAAACTTCTTTCCTGTCTCCACATTGTCCGCGCCGCAGCAAATTTGGAACTTTCCCTCACTGCCACAGTCCACCTCACAGAGGTGCAAATGCGTGCCCTCGATGGGCTCACAGCTTGTCACGAGACCCACGACCACGCGTGAAATCCGCGCGCCGACTTCCTCCAAACTCTCCACTTCAAAGCCGCAGGAGAAGAGCTTCTCCTCGAGTTCCTGCGGGGTGCAATCAATGTCTACATATTCTTTCAGCCAACTGAGCGGCGCTATCATCTCTCTGCCTCCTTACTCATTGATCTGCCGGAGCACACGGAGATCCGACTCGAACAGATACTTAATGTTACCGATGCCGTACTTCAGCATTGCGACGCGCTCGATGCCGATTCCGAAAGCAAAACCGGAGTATACATCCGAGTCGATGCCGCAGTTCTCGAGCACCTTCTTGTTCACCACGCCCGCGCCGAGAATCTCGATCCAGCCCGTTCCCTTGCAGAGACGGCAGCCCTTGCCGCCGCAGGAGAAGCAGCTCACATCGACCTCGACCGAGGGCTCCGTGAACGGGAAGTAGGAGGGACGGAGGCGGGTCTTCACACCCGCGCCGAAGAACTTCTCAACGAACTTGTCGAGCATACCCTGGAGATCGCAGAGCGTGATGCCCTTGTCGACCACAAGGCCTTCCATCTGGGTGAACATCGGGGAGTGCGTCGCGTCGTCGTCCGAGCGGAACACCTTGCCCGGAGAGAGAATCTTAATCGGCGGCTTCTGCCGCTCCATCACATGAATCTGACCCGCCGAGGTCTGGGTGCGAAGCAGGAACTTGTCGCTCAAGTAAAAGGTATCCTGCATGTCACGCGCCGGATGATCCTGCGGGGTATTGAGTGCGGTGAAGTTGTAGTAGTCGGTTTCAATCTCCGCGCCCTCATAGACCTCAAAGCCCATGCCCGCAAATGCCTCGATCATCTGATTTCGGACCAGCGTGTCCGGGTGGAGGTTGCCGCGCGGAATTTCCGTGCCCGGCAGAGTGACATCAATCTTCTCCGTCTCGTAGCGGTGATTTAACTCTGCCTCTCTCGCCTGCTTTTCGAGTGCGGTCAGCTTTTCGAGCACCCAGTCCTTCAGCGCATTCACTTCCTTGCCAAAGTCCGCCTTTTCTGCCGACGGTACGCTCTTCATCTGCTTCATGAGTCCGCTGACCAGGCCGTCCTTCCGGTCCAGGAATTCCTTCCGGAGCGCATACAGGGTCTCGGAATTCTTTTCCTGCATTTGTTCGGCTCTCTCGGCGAAGCGCTGCTTTAAATCCTCAAATTGCTTCTTGTCCATGCCTCTCTCCTTTTCTTTGACTGCGCGGGGAAATAAAAAAGGATACAGAGAGTAAGCTCTCTGTATCCGGGACGAGTTCTTTCACCCGCGGTACCACCCGCATTATCCGCTTATCCTGCGGACCGCTCATTGTTTCCTTGACGCGGAAAGACGTCGAAACCTACTGAGGCAAGCCCGTTCAGCTCCGCTGCTCCGACGCGAAGGTTCGCTCTCCGGTGTCACGGCGGAAATCTCAGCTCTCTTCCGCTCTCTGTGCGCTCTGCCGGTGCTACTGTGCGTCTTCACTGCATTTGATGATTCAATTCCGAACCAGCATAAGCGCAGGGCCGCAAAAAGTCAAGTTCTCTTCCTTACTTCTCAAGGCTTCTCCAGCGGAAGTCCGGAACCACATCCGACCATTTCTGGATGCCGATCACCGGCTTCGCAAACTCGGAGGCCTCCAGGGTCTTTGCCTTCTTGTCAATGTCTCTGAAGACCGCCCAAATTTTTCTTCTTCTGGTCGCGATAATCGCATCACCCGCGTCCATGCGGCAAGCCCAGAGACCGAAGGCTGCGCCGCTTCGCACTTCAACCGGCGCATCCACCTGACGGCTCAGAATCAGCGCGTCGACATAGGGGTTCGAGTCCGCAATGTAGTAGGCATAGGCAAAGGCCGCTGCCTGCTGCGTCTCGACATCGCCGCGCGCGGCGCTCTTCGCGCTGAAGCCCTGCTCCGAGAGGATGATGTGGCGCACCTCGCCCGCACGGTTCCGGAAATTCGACGCTTTCAGATAATCCGTGAGGACATGCAGGTTCTCAAAATTGATAATCTTCGAGCTCTCATCCTGTGTGATGAGACCGGTCGTGTGGTCGTCCCAGAACTCCGGCTCTGTCAGCGGATACGGGTACGGATGGTAGGCGAGCTGCCAGTCGATATTGCCGTTCCGGTTGATCTCGGCGTTGATCTTATCAATGATATGCTTTGCGGAATACTTTGTCTTCTGGTCCGCATTCGGGTCGTTCCAGTTCATGTCAACCGAGAAAAAGACATGGGCATTGGCCTGCTGGGCCTTGATGGCCGTGTAGGCAACACGGAAGGCACGGACATATTCGGTCACATACTTGTCGATGTCCATCTTGCCCATGTAGTTCCAGTTTCTGCCGTTGTTGATCTCGTTGCCGATGATCCAGTTCGAGACGCGACCGTAAGCCGGGTTCTCGCCGTTGTAGCGCTGTGCGAGGAAGCTCATCAGCGCGCGGGTCGTCTCATAGCCCTCCTTGGTCGCCGTGTTGAAGCCGTAATAGAGGGCGCCGTCCGTCTTCTTGACACCGGGGTAGATGAGTTCCGGCATCTTGTCGTTCCAGCCGTTTAAGACAATCGCCGTGACCATCATGCTCTTGCCTGAAAAAGCGCTGATATTCTTGTCGTACTCGGCAATCTGATTCTTGTCAAAGTGGTAGGTCTTGCCCTCGTAGGTGTAGTCAATGCCCGTACCCGCAGTAATCTGCGCAAAGTTAAAGTTCACGTTCACGTGCTTCACGCCGAGCTCGAACGCATCGCTCAACATGTCAAGCTGTACCAGAAGGCCCTTCTTGGTGAGCGGCTGCTCATAGGGCTTATCGCTCTTTGCGACTACCTCCGGGTTCGTGATATAGGCGCGGCGGCCGATGTCGTAATAGCGGCCGTTCTTCCAGACCGCAATCGCAAACTGATCGTAGAGTCTGGTGTCCGGCGTGCCGTCCTGAAGCGGCGCCGTGAACGAGAAGTTCGCCCCGTACGGCGCACTTGCAACGGGCTTTGCCTCCTTGATGCTGTCGTTATAAGGATCCAGCGCAAAAAAATAGAGTTTGCCGTCCTCGGAGGTGCTGTCTCCGCTCACGGTGCCGCTCACGGTCACCTGATCCTTGGTCGCATTCGCATGAATCTCTGCGGTTTCCGCAAATGCCGGCAGCGCAAAGAGCGCGCTGAAGCCGAGCGTAAGCGCGAGCGCCTTGAGACGCCGCGTCCATTTCTGTTCGTTTCTCATCTTGCTGTATTACCTCCTTTGCCTCCTGCTATTATAGCGGAGACGCTATGCAAATGATTTGCAAACTTCTTACAATTTCTCTACGCTTTCCCCGAACTTCTTAAGCGGTCTCGCAAGGCCGAGTTCAAGGAGATACACTTCGTCCGCCGCTGCCGCGAGCGCACACTGGAGGCGGCCCACCGCGTCGCGCAGGGCTCTCTCCCCACGGTCTGTCGGCACCAGACCTCCGCCGATGCTATCGAGAAGCAGTGCCTCCCGGCGACTTCTCGCCTCCGCTGCGAGCGCAGTCACAGCGCGCTCCAGTTCTGCCGTAAAAAACGCGTTGTCCTCCCGGAGCGCCGCCGCCGTGAGGCAGTCGATCCACTGCTTCGGGACCTCGCGATACGCCGCAATGCGCCCCTCCCGTTGCAGTGAAGCGGCAAAGGCGTGCTTGCCCTGATAGCGCGCACCGGCGAGAAAGAGAAATCCTGCCGTATCTTCGCTCTCCGCAAAGACAGGGGTAAAGTCGCGCCGGTAGAGCGCAAAGGTCGCACCGCCTACCACTGTCTTCCCCGCAACCCGAATCGGCGCACAGCTTGCGGCCGCGCGCGCGGCAACCGCGCCGACACCGGTGGTCTTTTCGACAAAGGCTGAGCTCTCAAAACTTCCTGAGACTGCGCGGAGTTCTTCTGCCGTAAAAAATACAGCGGGCACGGCAAAGGCCTCTGCGAGCGCGAGAACCGCTGTCTCTTCCCGCTTTAAATCAATGCTCGCAAGCGAAAAGAGAGCCTCTTTTGTAATGTTTTGTTCCTTTAGAAACAACTCTGCCGCGCTGCGAAACGCTTCGACCGGCATCCCCTTCCGGCAACCCACGCCAAGGCAATAAATCGGGGGCGTCAGCACGAGACAGTTTTCCGCCTCCGGGTGCGGTGCCGCGCTGATCCGTATGCAGAGCTGCCCCTCCGACATCGGTTTCGCGACCAGCCCGGCGGGCAGTTTTTCCGCGTCCCGCAGCGGAAAGTCGGTCGAAAATACGACTTCCTCCCCGCGGAGCAGCGCCGCGCTCACGCGCTTCGCCTTCTCGCGACTTCCGATCCGGAGCCCGTTTTGTACGGCGAAAACATCCACCGCAAAGCGCCGGTTCAGGTCCGTTGCCGTGCTGACGGCGACCGCCGCGCCGAGTTTCCGCCCCAAAAAGCGCGCAAACGCATTGGCGCCGCCCACATGGCCCGAGAGCAGCGGAATCACAAAGCGGCCGTACTCATCGAGACAGAGCACCGCGGGATCCTGAAATTTATCCCGCACATAGGGGGCGATTTTTCGGACTGCAATGCCGCTCGCCCCGACAAAAACCAGTAAATCGCAGCGACGAAACGCCTCGTCGACCTCCGCGCCGACACAGCGATAACCGGCTTCCGTGAGCAGCGCCGAGACGCGCTCCGCGAGCTCTCTGCCACGCTCCGTGTACGAAAAGCTTGCAAATTCCCCTGTCTTTTTTCTCTGTAAGCCTTCCATTTTGTATCCCTTTTTCTATCTTTATATATAACAAGAGAGGCAGGGGGACAGCCCCCTGCCTCTCTCAATTCTCTGTCTTACTGCTCATCCTGCGGCGCAGTGTCCTCGTAGACAACCTCATCGCCCTGCATGTTCTCGAGTGCCTTCATGCTGAGGGAAATCTTTCTGTCCTCCGCATTGAACTCGACAATCTCTGCCTCGATCTCATCGCCGATCTCAAGGACATCCGACGGCTTGTCGATGTGCTTTCTTGCGATCTGGGAGACGTGAAGCAGTGCGTCCACTCCCGGCTCGAGCTCGATGAAAGCGCCGAAATCGGTCATGCGTGCCACACGGCCTCTGACAATCTTGCCCTGTGCGTACTTCTCAGCCGCATCGATCCACGGATTCTGATCCGGGAACTTTAAGCTGAGCGCAATCTTCGTGCCGGAAATCTCCTTGATGAAGACTCTGACGCGATCGCCGGACTTCAGAACCTTCTTCGGGTTCTCGATTCTGCCCCAGCTCATCTCGGAGATGTGCAGGAGACCGTCTGCGCCGCCGAGATCCACGAATGCGCCGAAGTTCGTCACATTCTTGACCGTGCCCTCGACCACATCGCCGACCTTGATGCGCGCAAAGAGCTCTTTCTGCAGCTCCGCCTTTGCAGCCTGCATGAGCTGCTTGCGGTCGCCGATGATTCTTCTTCTGCGCGGATTGAACTCGGTAATCACGAACTCAATCTCCTGATCCGCATACTTATTTAAATCTCTCTCGTAGGAATCCGATACCAGACTTGCCGGAATGAACACGCGCGCCTCGTCGACCAGCACGCTCAGTCCGCCGTTCAGCACCTGGACTACCTTCGCCTTCAGAACCTCGTGGTTGTTGAACGCCTCTTCCAGGCGCTTGTTGCCTCTGTCCGCCGCGAGTCTGCGATACGAGAGGGAAACCTGTCCGTCGCCGTCATTTACCTTCATGACTTTGGCTTCCAATTCGTCACCAACATGTACGACAGTCCGGAGGTCGAGGCTGTTGTTGTTCGTGTACTCGTTTCTGGTGATGACGCCGTCCGACTTATAGCCGATGTTCAGGATGATCTGATCCTCCTTCACATCCAGTACTGTTCCCGATACAACTTCTCCCGTGTGAATCGTCTTAAAAGACTCATTCAACATCTGTTCAAAACTCTGCTCTGACAATGGCTTGAACCTCCTCAATGATATGTTTGGGGGTAGATGCCCCCGCTGTAATACCAATTCGCTGAAAGGGCGCCAAAAGCTCAGGATCTAATTCGCTCGCGGTCCGGACGTAAAACGTATGCGGACAAACTGCAGAACAGATTTCCACAAGTTTTCTCGTATTGGAACTGTTTTTCCCTCCGATCACGATCATAGCATCGACCTCGGAAGCAATTTTCTTCGCCTCCGCCTGTCTTTCCTGCGTCGCATTGCAAATCGTATTAAAACAAGCTATATCATAACCTAACTCTCTGATTTTATCAACCAGCATTTTAAACTTTGGCAATCGGAACGTAGTCTGCGCGACCACGGAGAGCGGCACATCCTTTTGAATTTGCAGAGCGAGGAACTCTTCCTCATCCCGAATCACCGCCGTATCCGCCCGGCCCCAGGCGCGAATTCCCTCCACCTCCGGGTGCTTCGGATCTCCGACAATCAGGACGCGGCGCCCTTTCTGGTTCTCCGTCTGCACGATTCGGTGAATTTTGTTCACGAACGGACAGGCTGTGTCGACAATGCGAAGCTTCTTCTCCTCGCAGAGGCGGTAGACCTCCGGCCCCACGCCGTGCGAGCGGAGGATAATCGTGCCCGCATGCTCTGTCAGCGCGCCCACCTTCGCCGCGGCATCCTCGTCCTCAAAGACGACCACGCCCTTTTCGGTCAGATCCCGCACCACTTCCTCGTTGTGGATGATGGCGCCGTAGCTGTATACCGTATCTTTGCTCTCCTCAGCCTCTCGGTACACGGTCTCGACCGCCTTTTGGACGCCGAAACAAAAGCCCGCGCTCTCGGCGAGTATCACTTCTCTCTTTCTTCGCTCTGTCACTCTGCTTCCTTCTCTCTGACTAGGGCAAGGATTTGTTCTTCGACTTCCGCGATTGTGAGCGCCGAGCTGTCGAGAAGGAGGGCATCCTCTGCCTGCCGAAGCGGTGCGACCGCCCGGTTCTTATCCTGCTCGTCCCGCGCTACAATGTCCCGCTTCACTTCCTCGAAATCCGCCTCTGTTCCCTTCTCCCTGAGTTCCACCGTGCGGCGCTTGGCACGCACTTCGACGCTCGCGGTCAAAAAGACCTTGGCAAGCGCATTCGGCAAGACCACCGTACCTATGTCCCTGCCGTCCATGACGACAGGCTCCCGCGCGGCAATTTCCCGCTCGATCACGAGAACACGCGCCCGGACCGCATCGTGGCGCGCAAACGCGCTCGCCGCCTTGCCGATTTCCTCGCGGCGTATCTCAGCGCTCACATCGCGCCCGTCGACAAACACATGCTGCACGCCGTCCGCAATGCTCAGGTCAAGCCTAAGCGCCGGTGCAGCCGCCGTTATCGCAGCGCTGTCCTCGGGGGAGATTCCCTGTTCGAGCAGCGAAAGTGCCGCCGCCCGGAACAGCGCCCCGGTGTCCACATAAATCCAGCCGAGTTTATGGCTTACCGCCCGCGCAATCGTGGATTTGCCGGCGCCGGCCGGTCCGTCGATTGCGAGTGCTTTTATTTTATCCATCTTTTCCTCCCGCTCATTTCGGCTCTGCCGCGCTTTGTCCCGCGAGCATGCCGGTCGACCAGGCAATCTGTAAATTAAAGCCGCCGGTCATCGCATCGAGATCCAGAAGCTCGCCCGCAAGGTACAGTCCCTTTACCGTCTTACTCTCCAGCGTTGTCGGGGAGAGAGAACGCACCGAGACACCGCCCTTCGTCACCACCGCTTCGTTATACCCGCGGAGACCGGTCGCCGTAAAGCAGAGTCCCTTGGTCGCTTGGCGAAGCGCGGCGCGCTCTGCCTTTGTGATGTCCCGCGCCTTCTTCTCCCCGGAGATGCCGCTCTGCCGCAGCACTTCCGGAATGAGGCTCTGCGGAAAGAGCGACGGCAATATGTTTTTTAGGCTCTTATTTTTGTTTGCATCGAACTCGCGCAGCAGTCTCTGCTCCAGCTGTTCTTCCGTAAGAGCCGGTTTCAAATCAATGCGAAGTTCCAGTTCCTTTTTGGTTCGGAGCAGCGGCCCGACCAGCGCACTCGCCGAGAGCAAGAGGGGACCGCTCATCCCAAAGTGGGTAAAGAGCGCCTCGCCGAAGCCCTCATAAACTTTCTTCTTTCCGTCCCTCAGTGTAATCGTGACATTCTTTAGCGAGAGTCCCCGCAACGCAGCGCAGCTCTCCTGCTCTTTTAAAATCAAGGGCACGAGAGAGGGGTAGCGCTCCGTGACCGCCATGCCCGCCGCCTCCGCAAAGCGGTAGCCGTCGCCGGTCGAACCGGTCGCCGGATAGGAAATACCGCCGGTCGCGAGTATCACGGCGTCCGCCGAAAGTTCTTCGCCGCTTGTCAGCACGACGCCCGCGACCGCGCGCGTCTCGCCCTCCCCCGCGAAGAGGAGTTCGCGCACTTCCGCGTGCAGGCGCACATGCACACCCGCCGCCTGCATCTCCCGCTCGAGCGCGCGAATCACATCCGAGGCGTGATCGCTGACCGGAAATACACGGTCGCCGCGCTCCACCTTGAGCGGGCAGCCCGCCGCCTCAAAGAAGCGCATCGTGTCCTCGTTGGTGAACGCCTGAAACGCACTGTAGAGAAAGCGCGGGTTGCTTACAACCTGCGCCTGCACTTCCCGCATCGGCGCCGCATTTGTCAGATTGCAGCGCCCCTTGCCGGTGATATAGATTTTTTTTCCTAACTTTTCATTCTTTTCGAGCAGCGTGACGCGCGCGCCCGCAGCTCCGGCGGCCGCAGCGGCCATCATGCCCGCTGCGCCGCC